>QHQU01000176.1 GCA_003219925.1 Verrucomicrobiota bacterium | reverse complement strand
TTGGCTTGAATGAAAGCGTCAGCACGCAATCGATGACGCTCACTATTCAAGCACTGCGCGTAAGTCCACTATCGCGCAGATGGTTCCTCGAAAACCTGCGCCGCGAAAGTGTAACCGCTCTGCTGCTTGGCGGCGCGTGCGGCGCCGTGGTCGGATCAATCGTATGGTTGTGGCGACACGATCTCAGCGGCGCCGCTGTTGTGGGCGGCAGCATCGTGATGTCGTTATTCACGGCCTGTTTGTTTGGATTCAGCGTGCCATCGCTTCTTCATCGGCTGAAACTGGATCCTAAAATCGCGGCCGGGCCCGTGACGCTCGCCGTGACAGATTTCGTCGCGCTAAGCTTTTATTTCTCGCTCGCCTGGCTGGTACTGGGATAGAGAATTTCCGCCGCGAAAGGTCTAAGGGAACGGGACGGGATTAATCATGACTCGCGAAGAAATTATTCTGAAGCACATCAAACGCAATGGACGGGGCCTCGAAATTGGCCTGGACTGTGCTCCGATCGCGCCGAAAAAGCGCGGTCTTCACGTTCACGTGCTCGACCATTGCGATAAAAACGCGCTGATCGAAAAATATCGACCGCACGGGATCAACGTCGACCACATCGATTGGGTTTCTCAACGATTGTGATTCGCTCTTGAAAAAAGAGGGCGTCCTCTCGCTGGTGGTGCCCGATAAGCGCTATTGTTTCGACCACTTTCGGCCTCTTAGCAGCATTGGACGCGTCATCGATGCTGCGCGTAATCCGCAGAAAATTCACTCGGGCCGGAACAGTGGCGGAATATTTTCTCTCCGTGGTGAGCAGAGGCGGTCGTATAGCCTGGGACACAAGCGAAAAAGAGGAGTTCGAGTTTGTGCATTCATTCGAACAAGCGAAACAGGCAATTCGCGATGTGAGCGAGCGTGGTATTATCTCGATGTCCACGAATGGTGTTTCACCCCAACTTCGTTTCGACTGATGATGCGCGACTTATGTGAGCTTGGTTTCATTCAGCTCAAGGAATTGGCTTTTCATCCGCCACAGGGCTCGGAATTTTACATTACTTTGTCGCGCCAGGGTCACCTTCCGGAGGGCGCGCGATTGGAATTGTTGGGGCAAATTCTTCGCGAACAATCGGCCGCCTGAATCGCATTAAGTTTTCGACGTGTGGATTTCTGTTGTCATTCCGGCGCTCAACGAAGAAGAGCCGATCGCAGAGGTCGTGCGCGAGGTGATCGCAACGGGAACTCCGCGCGAAGTCATTGTTGTTGATAATGCCAGCACAGACCAAACCGCGGAACGCGCCAGGAACGAAGGAGCACGAGTGGTTTCGGCGCCGCGCGGATACGGTCGCGCTTGTGCGGCGGGCGTGGCGGCAATTTCCCCTGAAAGCGATTTGATTGTTTTTCTCGATGGCGATGGCAGCGACGTTCCGCGCTTTATTCCGGCGTTGGTCGAGCCGATTATGAGCGGCACGCATGACTTCGTAATCGGTTCGCGCACACGCGGGAAACGCGAGCCGGGCAGTATGAACTCGCAGCAGGTTTTTGCGGGGCATCTCGCGGGATTTTTGATCCGCATACTTTACGGCTTTCGCTACACCGATATGTCGCCGTTCCGCGCTATCCGGCGCGATTCGTTCGCACAACTAGGAATGCGCGAAGAAACCTACGGTTGGAATCTGGAGATGCAGATGAAAGCGGCCCGAGCAGGACTGCGCATTCTCGAAGTGCCCGTTGATCATCGACGTCGCAAGGGTGGGGAATCGAAAGTTTCCGGAACGCTGCGGGGCACGTTCGTCGCCAGCTTTCGGATCCTGGCGACATTTTTGAAAATCGCCTTCTTCGGGCCATAGGCTTGTAGCCTGTGCGTCCAGCGGAGTTGCACTCCGCTATCGGCAAGGGGACGTGTTCTCTGCTGCTGTCCGCGCTTCGGCGGAGTAGAACTCCGCTGGGAACACGGACTGGAAAGTCCGTGTTCCGATTCCGATCAACCGTGCGACGTCAGAAGTAAAGCAGGCGCTTGGCACAAGCGCCTCTACGACTCATAGTCGCGATAATGATGAGCCGATCCAAAGCGGCGCTTTGCGGTCTCTACGCCGGCCTCGTCGCTGGAGTCGCTATGACCCTGGCGATGCTTTTACTCGCGTGGCTATTCCAGATCGCGACGCCGCTGGTGATTCTGGGCGACCGCCTCAGTGTGTTCATTTCGCCGAAGCCATTCTTTTGGATTATGGGCCATGTTGGTGGCTACAACCATTTGAAACAGCTTGGCGTCGGCTCCTCCATCTTCGGACAAATTCTGGTCGGCGCGATTGGCGGAATAGTTTTCGGACTCGTCCGCCGCAAGCGAGGTGATGTTGGGTATCGCTGGACCTTTCTAATCTTCGTGGCGCTGCCGTTAGCGATCAGCGCAATCTTGTTGTGGCCGGTGCTCGGGACCCACTACGGGGGAATGCCAATCGATGCGGCGCGTTTGATCACGCTATTGGGACTGGCAATTTCCTTTCTCCTCTTCGAACGCGTTCTTGTGCTCGGTTTTGATTTTCTAACGAGTCATGGACAAAAGAAGACCGCGGCACCGCCCGAATTTACGCCGCACCTGGGCCGGCGCGCATTTTTGTTTGGAA
>QHQU01000060.1 GCA_003219925.1 Verrucomicrobiota bacterium | reverse complement strand
AGCGAAGTCGAGGGATCCCGTGGAAGTAAGCTTCAAGGTAACGCAACGGGATCCCTCGGTCCGAGCCGGACTGGCGGTATTGCTCGGGATGACCGACGCGAACTGAATATTCATCAGTTTACCGAGCTGACTGTCGAAGCGGCGTCGGAGTTTATTTCCCAGATCGCGCTTTCGACCCAGCAGAAGCAAATCGCGTCGGAAGTGGTGCGTGAAATTGAATCGCGTTTGCAATTCCTGCTCGAGGTCGGGCTGGGCTATCTCACGCTCGATCGCGAGAGCGGCACCCTCAGTGGCGGCGAAGCGCAGCGGATCCGGCTGGCCACTCAAATCGGGTCCGGCCTGGCTGGAGTGCTTTATGTCCTCGATGAACCAAGCATCGGTTTGCATCAACGCGACAACATTCGCCTACTTGGGACGCTCAACCGGTTACGCGATCTGGGGAACTCCGTCATTGTGGTCGAGCACGACGAGGAAACGATTCGCGCGGCTGATCATATCATCGATCTCGGACCAGGAGCAGGCCCGCGCGGCGGGGAAATTGTCGCGCAAGGAAACTTGGGCGAAATCTTGCGGGCGAAGAATTCGATCACCGCTGACTACCTATCCGGTCGCGCTCGGATTGCCATTCCCCGCCAGCGCGTTGCCCCACGCTCCATCAACCATGCTTCCGAAGGCTGGCTAACGATTGTTGGAGCGAGCGAAAATAATCTCAAGAACGTTAACGCATCATTTCCGCTCGGTTGTCTCATTTGTGTGACTGGCGTATCCGGCAGCGGCAAATCTACTCTGGTAGACGATATTCTGCGCCGGGCATTATTCCGGCATTTTTACAACGCGAAGGAAAAGCCGGGCGCATTTCGCGGTCTGCGCGGGGTCGATCAAATCGACAAGGCCATCGTCATTGACCAGAGTGCAATTGGGCGCACGCCGCGATCGAATCCAATCACTTACAGTGGTGCGTTCACCCCGATTCGCGAATTGTTTGCCCAACTTCCGGCCGCACGCGTGCGCGGCTATGACGCGGGGCGTTTCAGCTTCAACGTTAAGGGAGGTCGCTGCGAAAACTGCGAGGGCGGCGGATTGATCAAGATCGAAATGCATTTTTTGCCGGACGTTTATGTCGAGTGCGAAGTCTGTCATGGCCGGCGCTACAATCGCGAGACGCTCGAAATTACTTATAAAGGAAAGAACATTGCCGACGTGCTCGATCTGTCCGTGGATGAGGCGGCGCGTTTTTTCCGAAATGTTCCGAGCGTGTCGGATAAATTAAATGCGATGCTGGATGTAGGGCTCGGTTATCTTCGGCTGGGCCAGGCCGCCACCACTCTTTCCGGCGGCGAAGCGCAACGGGTAAAACTCGCAACCGAACTGGCGAAGAAGGCCACCGGACGCACTTTTTACATTCTCGATGAACCGACCAGCGGTTTGCATTTTGCCGACATCGAAAATTTATTGCGCGTGCTGATGAAGCTGCGCGACGCCGGCAACACGCTGGTAGTGATAGAGCACAATCTCGAAGTGATTAAATGCGCCGACTGGTTGATCGATCTCGGACCGGAGGGCGGCGAACGGGGCGGCAAAATCGTCGATGCCGGTCCACCGGAGAAGATCGCGGAAACGGCGAGAAGTTATACCGGACAATTTTTGCGTCCGTTGCTGCAATGAGTCTTTCGCGGAATCTCGGCCGCGCGATTTCTATCGCCGCAATTGCATTGGCGGCTCCGGCCATCGGGCAAATCAAGACAGGCGCGGGTGGGGTCACGGAAATCGCGGAAGCGGCGCGGCCCGTTGACGAAGGGGTGCCAGAAGTCGCCGTGTACCAGTTACAAAACCTTGTTAGTCGACTCAGCGGAGCGGATGCGGTCAAGGCGAAAGAGAAACTGGCAGAGGCCCTGATTGCGGCGCGGCGCTCGACCGAGGCACTTCGGCTGCTGGACGAGCCGGTGCTGCGCGATTCGACCAGCGGGAAATTTCTCCGCGCTCAGGCGTTCGCAGCGTTGAATCGATCCAGCGAAGCGCTCCAGTTGTATCGCGAGGTCGCGAATAACAACAGCGTGCCGCAACGGGCTGCTGCCGCGTTCGGAGCTGGGGAAATGCTGCGGGCGCTCGATCGAGCCGACGAAGCCATTCGGGCTTATCACGCGCTCGAAAACGATCCGCGCTTCGGTATTTCGGCGCGTCTGCGCGAGGCGGAATTGTTTATCGCGAAACAAGACAGCGTCATGGCGAAACGTATTCTCGATGGCACGCAGACCAAAATCGCGACCGATAAAAGGCAAAAACGCTTATTGCATGCGCGGATTGAGTTGCTCAATCAAAGGCCGGAGAAAGCAGTCGGATTGCTCGATTCGCTGGTGAAGAAAGCGGAAGGCGAATCGCGGGAGACGGCGATCGCCGCGCTTTTTGCCATGGCTGACGCGCATTTGCAGATGAATACGCCGGAAGCGGGCGATGATTATCTGGAAGATTTTATCGATCGGCATCCGATTGATTCCGCACTGCCGCAGGTTTTCGCCAAGCTGGATCAGGTTTACCGCGCCGAGCGCAAGCCACCACGCAATGAACTGGAAAAATGGGCGCGCGATGCGACGCAGCCGAGACGCGGATTTGCGCGGTGGTATCTGGCCCAAAGCGACCTGCGCGCCGGCCGCCGCGAAGAAGCGGTCCGGCAGTTCGAACAAATTCGAAGGACAACGCCAGTGCCGGCGGTGCTGGCACCCGCGCTCTTGCAATATGCGCGGCTGCAAATCGAGGCGGGGAGAATCAACGAAGCGCTCGCTATCCTCAGCGAAGCGGGAAAAACGAACCCGGCGCCGCAAGTGCGCGAGCAAATCGATTTCGAATCGGGACGCGCAATGTACGCGGCGCTGAAATTTCAGAACGCAGCTGATCGTTTCGAGACTCTGGGAAACGAGCGCTCCGCCCTGGCGCCGGCAGCCCTTGTTAATGCTTCGTTAGCGTCGCTTCGAGCGGACGATAAGACAAAAACCGAACGCGACAAAGCAGAGCTGGTCAGGCGCGGTCAGGTCGATGAAGCAGCAGAAGTGGCGCTGGAGCAGGCGGTCATATCAGCTGAGCGAGGTGAAAAGAATGCCGGCGCGCTGCTGCAGGATTTTGTTCGCCGTTTTCCGGATCATCCGCGCGTTTCTGAAGCGCAGATAGCATTGGCTGAGATGGCGTATCATTCCATCCCGCCCAAGCTCGATGAGGCAGAAAAAAATCTGGCGGCGGCACGCGCGACTCATCCAACAGAGCTTGCCGTCGAGCATGCCGATTATCTCGCGATCTGGCTGGCGGATGCTCGCGGTGCGGACAGCGATCGGGTCATCGCATCGGCCCGCGATTTTCTTCGTGCACATCCCAACTCGCCACTGGTGGCGGAAGTACGTTTGAAACTGGCCGAATCGCATTTTCGCCGGCAGGATTTCGCCAGCGCGCAAACAGAATTCGAAACCCTCGCACAAGAGAACCCGAAATCGGCGCTGACCGAGCAAGCACTCTTTCTGGCCGCGCAATCGGCGATGGCAAGCATGGCCAGCCAATCGCTGGACCACGCCTTGGAATTGCTGACGCAGGTTGTAGCAATGAACGGCGAATTTCGATGGGCGGCGCGCAATGAACAGGCGGCAATCGAACGCCGGTTGGGAAAATCACAGGACGCTCAAGCGCTCTATGATGAAGTGCTCAAAGGAGACGCGCGTGGGGTGGAAAAGCGCGAAGCTTTGTGCGGGAAAGCCGACATTTTTTTTGAGCAAGCCAATGCCAATGCCGCCAACCTCGATCGCGCAGTCGGGATCTATGATCAGCTTGCTAATGAAGCGGCGAACCAGCCGCATTGGCGCAATCAGGCTCTGTTCAAAAAAGGTGTTTGCCTGGAGAAGGAATCGGATCGCGACGGCGCGCTCGCGACCTTCTATCGCATTCTTGAATTTAATCCTTCACCCGACCGGCCGCCGGAGTTTTTTTGGTTTTACAAAGCCGGATTTAATGCGGCGCGCTTACTGGAGGAGCAGCAAAAATGGGAAGCGGCCGCGGGGATTTACGAAAAATTGGTGGCGGCCAATGGGCCGCGCAGTGAGGAAGCGAGCGCGCGCCTGGGGCAATTGCGTCTGGAGCATTTTCTCTGGCAATAACGGGAGGAAATTAATTGCGATTGTCATTGTGTTGTTCCGAGAAATGCCGCATAATTCAGATATGAAAACACCATTCAGGCTGTTCGGCCTGGTTGGTTGGATGGGACGATGCGGCGTCGCGCTTATCGCGCTGGCGTTTTGCGCATCGGCAATCGCAGATCCGAGTAAGAACGTAGTTGCAACGCCTAAAGTACAGGCAAGCAAAATGCAAACGGTGACCCAGCAGGAGGTCGCCAAAAAGCTATACTTCGTATTTACCGGCGGGTCGGCAATTCCCCAGCCAATCGACCGCGTGAGCGGGCCAATTCCAACCACTGCGTCCCCGATGCTAGTGTTCGGGAATTTCAGTGGCGAGTAAGCGGCAGTAGAATTTTTCGCCGCGAGCAACGCGCTTGAAAAAGCGCGTCGGGAAAGTTCATTTTTTTCGCCAATCCATCAAGGCACGCAATCGACGTCCGGTTTTTTCTAGTGGGTGACGTCGCCCCTCTTGCAGTAACGCACGATAGCGTTTCGCTCCAGTTCTCATCTCCCGAATAAATTCGCGCGCAAATTTTCCGGTGCGGATTTGTCCCAGTGCCATCGCCATCTTTTTGTGGACGTGCTTATCCACAATTTTTGGTCCAACGGTGAGATCGCCCCACTTTGCGGTGTCGGAAATCAAGTCGCGCATCCCTGCGATTCCTGCTTCATGGATCATATCGACGATGAATTTCAGTTCGTGCAGGCATTCGAAGTAGGCCAGCTCCGGCGCGTAACCGGCGCGAACCAAAGTCTCGAACGCGGTTCGAATTAGCGCGGTTGTTCCGCCACACAATACCGCCTGCTCCCCGAAAAGATCGGTCTCCGTTTCTTCCCGAAAAGTTGTTTCGATGACGCCGGCCCGGGCGCACCCGATTGCTTTGGCCCATGCGAATGCGAGCGCGCGTGCCTGCCCGCTAAAATCATTTTCCACTGCGAGCAAGGCCGGCACGCCGCGGCCAGCTTTAAACTCGCGCCGCACCATTTGCCCTAATCCTTTCGGTGCTACCATTATCACATCCACATTGCGCGGAGGGATGACAGTCCGGTAAACGACGGCGAACCCGTGAGCGAAGAGAAGCGTTTGTCCACGCCGTAAATACGGCGCGATTTGTTTGACGAAAATCTTCGGCATCTTTGTGTCCGGCAGCGCGAGAAAAACGATGTCGCTTTGCCGAACCGCCTCCGATGTTTCCAGAACCGCAAGTTTGTGCGCTCGCGCCGCCGGGCGGGACTTACTACCGCGGTGCAATCCAACGACGACTTCGAACCCGCTGTCCCGAAGATTTAGGGCGTGGGCATGGCCTTGCGAGCCAAACCCGATCACGCCGCAAATTTTGCCGCGCAGTGGCTCAAGTTTGATCTGCTTGTCGCGATAAATTCGCACCGGCATCGCCGGAGAAGAGTGGCTGAAGCGGCCCCCGACGCCAAATTCAATTTAATTGGCCGCTATCCGCGGCGAAGTCACAATCGCCTTCAATCGCGTGGCGTCATCGCGCGCGGTCTGTGCCTCCGACGTGCGTCCCATTTTGTCCAGGATCTCCGCGAGCATGAGATATTGCCGGGGCTGATTTGGTTCGCGTGCGATGGCGCGGCGTTGGGTAGCGCATGCTTGTTCGAGCTGGTTTTGGCCAACCGAAATTGCGGCGAGCAAATTCAACGCCTGGACGTCGTGCACGTCGAGTAAAGCAGCGTAGCGGAGAGCACGGGTCGATTGATCAACGTCATTGTTCTCCGCATATAGCCGGCCTTCTGCCAGCCAGGCAGCGTGGTGCCACCAGTTTTGACGGGTGTAATTTTCGATTAGACGAAGCGCCGGAAGCGGGCCTTGTGTTCGGCGCAGCAGTTCTGATTCAAGACTGATCAGCTCCCATATCTCGGGATAGTCCGCGCGTGCCCGCTCGAGGATCGCAATGGCTCCGGCATCGTCGTTCGCTCGCGAGCGCATGTGCGCGAGATTTAACGCAGCGATCCAGGTACGAGGATATTGAACTCTCGCTTCCTTGGCATGTTGAGCATCCCGCGCAAATAAGGCTTCGCCTTCGGCAACTTTTCCCTCGTGCACTAGAACATTAGCGAGATTATTGCGCGCAATCGGATAGTCTGGGTTGGTTTCGAGAACGTGGCGGAACATTTTCTCTGCTATCGCATATTCGCCACGGTTCGCGTAAATCTGCCCCAGGTTTACGCCGACGCGGCAGCTTGTACCGCCCGCGGCCAGCGTACGCTTGTAGAATTTCTCTTCGTTACTCCAGTCACTGCTCCGAATCGTGCTGCGAACGCTCAAAGCGAGGATTGCGATCGCTGTAACGGCAGTTAGAGTGGCCGCGAATCTCCGTGGCAAGTCCAATGCGCAACCGCCGAGGAAAAGCAGGAAGCCGACGCTTGGCAGATAAAGCCAATGCTCCGCCACGGTCGCGTTAAGCTGCACAATATTCGAGATCGGCAGATAGGCGGCAAAAAACCAGACCGTGCCCATGATGCGCATTCGCTGACCTATGCCGCGTCTCGCGCAGCCATAGATAAATGCCGTCAAGACAGCCAGACCGAGAATCGAGAGATATTCAGTTGCAGCTGTTTTGCGCCAGCTTTCGCGGCTTAGATAATTGCCCGGATCAAAAATGCTGCGCTCCATGTGCAGGTTCCCCGGAAAAACCATCAACCGCCCGTAGTCACCCAGCGCACGGAGCATAAGGGTGCCTCGAACCGGGGCCGACCAGTTCTCGGTAAATCCCGGTTCCGCTCGCGCAGCTGGAAGCCGGCGTAATTCGGCATATGTGCCAAACACCAGCGCACAGCACAAGATCGTCGTGATCTTCGCTTTTTTACCAATGTCCCTGGCAAAGGCAAGGGTGTGGACCAGAAAAATGAGTATCCATATACAAGCGATCTCACGGGAGCAGAGCGCCAGGACGCCGCTCAGCGCCGCCAGAAGATAGGTGATGCCTTTTAGCCATCGCCCTTTGGCTATTCGAGCGCGCAATACCAGCAACCATGCGCCCGCTGAAAAAACAAAGGCCAGGCTGTCGGCCCGTCCGGAAATGTAATCGATCGCAGCGGAATGAACCGGATGCACCATCCAGATGCCGGAAATAACGAAAGCGGCAAGGGTTCCCACGCGCGCCGACCTTGGGTCATCACTCTCCCAAAGACCGGCCTGTTTGCCAAACAGGTGGGTAAGTAGGCGATAAAGCAGCAGGCCGGCGGCTACGTGCAGGAGAATATTGCTGAGATGGAACCCGGCTGGGTCCGTATTCCAGAAAAAGTAATCCAACATGTAGGACAGATTCTGGACCGGCCGGTAGTGACCCGAGAACGAGTCGAGAAAGAGATAGTGCCGGAACGCTTCCAGTGCGAGGAGCGGGCTCTTTATGAATGGATTGTCTCGGGCGAGGTGAATGTCATCCCAGATGAGCTGTCCCTGGATCGCGGGTAATCGAATGATGAAGCCGATGGCTCCGAGAAAAAAATACCGCGGCCATTGCTTGCCGCAAAACGCGATGAAGCGCGCGCGAAAACTGGGGTCAGACGGCGCCTTGGTCGAAGTCTGATCCATGAGCAGGGTTGCGAGAGAGAAGCTGCATCGTTAAACAAACGAGCGTCCTCCCGGTTTGCACGAGAGGACGCCCGAAGTTTTTCAGAACTCCTATCGGCTAACTAGGGACCGTAAGGCGACCAGAAGCCCGGGCCGGCAACGTCCGACAATATAGCGTAGTCAGACGCGTTGACCTGAGGAATGGTATCAACCGTCTGCTGACCGTAAGAGGTGCCGAAGAGGTTCGTACCTGTATTATACAGGATGCTACCCTTCTTGACGTAATTGGTCCAATCCGTGATCGCAACCGTGTTACCGGTAGTGCGATTGGTTTCAATTGCGTATTGGTCGACAGCAGCGTCGATCATACGCAGGTCGTTAAGGATCTTGGAAGCCTGAGAACGCTTGCGCGCGCGCAGGAATCCAGGAACGGCTATCGCAGCCAGCAATGCGATGATTGCGACCACGATCATGATTTCCACCAGCGTGAAGCCGGCATGTTTTCGATTCAATTTAGTTAACATTATTCTTCTTATTGCGTTGGTTTACTGTTTGTTTGTGTTTGGGTTGCGATAGCGCGGCTTCTTTCGGCTGCGACCTCACAACTCATTCCCTGCCACTCCTGTTCTGGGGAATGGCAGGCGAATGAATCGTCAGATTCGATTACGGCCCGTAGGGCGACCAAAAACCGGCGCCGGCGACGTCGGATAACACCGCCAGATCCGAGGCAGGCACCTGTGGGATGGTATCGACGGTCTGAGAACCGTAGGTACTCCCCAGGATGCTCTTGCCGCCTAGGTAGAGCGACGAACCCTTCTTCAAGTAGTTCGTCCAATCGGTGATAGCTACGGGATTCCCCGTGCTGCGGTTGGTTTCAATGGCGTATTGGTCGACGGCGGCGTCGATCATACGCAGGTCATTAAGGATTCGGCTGGCTTGGGAACGTTTACGAGCACGGAGGAATCCGGGCACTGCGATCGCCGCCAAGAGCGCGATGATCGCAACGACGATCATAATTTCCACGAGGGTGAAGCCCCCGCGGCGTTTGTTAAGTTTGTTCAACATTGCTAACTGCTTTCTGTTTCTCTATTGTTTGTGTTTGATTGCGCTCCGAAGCACCCGCCTCGGAATACCCGTGTTAATGAGCACTCGCGATGCCAAGCGGCGGTCGTTTTAGAATTTCTAGAAAACAGGCCCTCATTTTGGGCTTAGATGCCCGGCTCGGGCGTGATTCTCGCTGTGCAAACACTACGGCAGCCGCCACTTGCCGATTGATCCGACATCGTGACTTCGCGTAAACTCCTCAGCCAATTTCGCTTGCGTCCGGCACACTACGTTTTCGGCGGTGTTCTGCTTATCCGTGTCGTTGTCCTCGCTAGACTAACCGCTTCGCCATACCTCTTGCCGACGCGTGGGGACATGCATTTTTACGATGATTGGGCACAGCGGATTCTTAACGGCCAGCTTACTGATCACCTAGCCTTTTACGGCCTGCCGGGGTACGCTTACTTGCTCGCGGCCCTCTATAAGATTGTCGGCTACGGTCCATTTATTCCTGCCCTCTTGCAGGCATTACTCGATGCCGGGACGGCGGTGCTAATCTATAAGGTTTCGGTCGGCATTTTTTCGGGAACCGGCCTGCGCCGTGCCCAAATCGCTGGTGTGCTCGCGGCGGTGGGCTGGGCCTTTTTTGTCCCGGCGCAAACCTACGCCGTCGTTCTCATGCCTACCGCTTGGTTTGTCTTTATCTTTTGGCTCATCCTTTGGCGCATTGTCAGCCGGAAGAACGCGCCGACAAAATGGGGGGCATTAATTCTCGGTCTGCTGGTTGGCCTCGCCGCGACGGCGATCGCGACGATTCTCTTCCTCATCCCGTTGGTAATCGGCGCAATCCTTCTCAAACCGGCGATTTCCACTCATTCCCAATTCCGCACGCGCATCAACGCCCTCGTTCTGCTTTTCCTTGGCGCTGCTGCCGGTACTTCGCCCTGTTGGGTGCACAATTGTTTCATTGCCCACGACCGCGTATTTCTGTCCGCTCACAGTGGTATTAATTTCTGGATTGGAAATAATCCGGGCGCGATTGGTTATCCGCGTTTTCCGCCTGGTCTCCACGCTGGGCAGGCCGCGATGTTACAGGATTCTATAGACGCGGCTGAGTCCGCCGCTGGACACGCTCTCCCACGCGGTCAGGTCTCACAGTATTGGGCTGCGAAGGCGCGCAATTACATAACGAGTCATCCGGTAGCATGGCTTCGTCTGCTTGCGCTCAAACTCCGCAATCTTTGGAGCGCATTTCAATACGACGATCTCAGCATCATCACGATCTTGCGTGAGCAAAACGTCACCTTGCCCGGAATTTATTTCGGCCTGGTCGCGGCCCTGGCGTTGCCAGCGATCTTTCTGGTTTGGAAAACAGCGCCGCTCTCACGTTGGATCGCCGTCGCCATCGCCCTGCATGTCCTCGCCTTGTTGCCGGTATTCACCACCGAACGCTATCGTCTGCCAATTGTTCCGGGCCTACTTATTTTCGCCGCCTTCGGCCTGGTTGCGTTTTTTAATCATGTCGTGGCGGGCAAATTTCGCTGGGCCGTTGCCTACGCCGCGTTTCTAATTGTCTCTTCCTATTTTATTTCCTGGCCGCAACGCGATCCATCACTTTGGGCGTTGGATGCCTACAACAGCGGTTGGCAGGCGCTCGAATCCGGCAATCTTCCCCTGGCGGAAAGAAAATTGCAGCTCGCCCGCGCTTATGTCCCAACGAATCCGGAAACCAATTTCGCTCTCGGAAACCTGCGGCTGGCGGAGGGAAATTCTGCGGCCGCTTCCACCTTTTATCTTACCACTCTACAGCTCGATGATCGTCACCGCGGCGCGCTCAATAATCTTGGCGTAATCGCCCTGGACCACCAGCAATTCGAACTGGCCGAACATTGGTTCCGGCGCGCACTCGATCTCAACACTCGCAGCGCCAAGACTCATTTTCTTTTGGCCAAGACCTATGCCGCCAGGGGCGACCGCGCCGATGCCTGCGCCGAAATCGACTCCGCTGTTGCCCTAAGTCCACAGCAACCCGAGTTCCGTCAGTTGCGCGAAGAAATCCACCGCCAATGAAAATCGGGGAGATAACCGAGGTCGATCGGCCTGCGAACAGCGACCAAACCACGCATTTTTCGCCGGGCTTTTGGTTCTTGCTTGCTGCCCTGGCCGCGACCGGGGGCAAGCTTCTCATTGCTTGGAACACCATCGGCACCAATGACACCGTCTTTTTTTTCCTGTTCGGCCGGGAACTGAGCATCCACGGTCTCGCCGAAACGTATCGCCGGGTCATTCTCTTCAATCATCCGCCGCTGGTTGCCTATTACCTGCGTGCGATCTACGACCTCTCAAGTCTCTATTTCTTCACCCATAACAACATTACTTTTGCGTTTCTTCTCCGATTGCCGGGAGTTATCGCTGACCTCGTCTCGAGCCTGGTCGTTTGGAAATTGGCCGACGCAATGGGCGATCGTCGCCCTCCGTTCTGGGCG
>QHQU01000059.1 GCA_003219925.1 Verrucomicrobiota bacterium | reverse complement strand
TTTATCCGCATCTTTTGACGGCGAACAGCCGCATGACCGCGCTGGCAAAATCGTGTGGCCGGGAGGCAAGGGCTGATGATGACCGCGTCCTGCGTCAGCTCGCGCGCGAGCTCCTGCTCGCGCAGTCTAGCGATTGGGCATTTCTCATTCGCAACGGAACGGCGAAGGATTACGCAACCCAACGAGTGACCGTTCATCTTTCACGCTTCCAAAAACTGGCGGAGCAATTTGAGAAAAAGAAGGTCGATGCCGAATTTCTCGCCCAGTGCGAAGAACGGGATAATCTGTTTCCGCATGTGGACTGGCGGCGGTTTCTCTCGCTTGTTATTCCGCGCGAAGTCGAGGACTCTCTCGATATTCTGAAGAGGAGAAAATAGTAAGAGATGTCTCGACTCTGCTCGACATGACAAAAACGGTCCTGCCGCTCACGATCGGGCTCCTGGCTATCTCATTCTTGCGCGCGCAAGAAATCTCACCTTCACCCAGTGCAAGTGCGACCCCGGCACGAGCGGTTCGGATCAGTTTTGTTCCGCCACCGCTGGAGGGCAAAGTCAGTCTCGGCGTTTATAATGAGTGGGGCCAGCTCGTACGGGTGCTCCATCAAGAAGCAGAATTCGATGAGTTCACCATCGGGGCGGATGCGCTCAGCACGAAATGGGACGGGAAGGATGACTACGATTACGATTTGCCGGCGGGAAAATATTCCGCCCGCGGTTTCCTGGTTGCGCCGATGAAGATCGAACAAATCTCTCAAACAGATGAGGCAGTCTTTATCGACCCGGCGCCACCAGTGCGAATTAAACTGGTGGCCAATCCGTTGGAGAATAATGAGCGGCCGACAATTGATCTGGTCGCCGGCTATGACGATGACAGCACATACATTCAGACTTTAGATGGATTGCCGTTAGTGACCGTTTCGAAATTGGACAAGAGTTCGGAAGTGGCTGTAGTCCTCGATCTCGAGCGCGACAAGTCTCTGAACATGCTTGTCCGTACTGCGGTCACGCGCGAGTTCAGAATTACCGGCATTACCAAAATGATGGCGTTCGACTGCGGCCAGTTTGAATTGAAATAGCTCCGTTCTACCGCGGACGGAACACAGACTTCCAAGTCTGTGCGCCAAACAGGCATTCCTGCCTGTTTCTCGTGCGCAGTCGGAGCCGGCTAAAAGCCTGCTGGGCGCAACAGCCAGGAATACCTGTGTTCCGGCTCCGCAGAGCGTCGCCCTCCCAAAAGCATACGCGGCACGCTCTTCACCTATCAACGCATTGCTGGCCAGCGCGCCAATTCTTTGTTAGTTAGCGCGCGATGACTGCCGAGCTTCAACATACGCTTGCGAAATCTGCCGGATTCAGTGGCACCTCGCTGCACACCGGCGAAAAGGTAACGCTCAAGTTGCAGCCGGCGCCGGTCGATCATGGGATCAAATTTAAGCGCAAAGATCTGGCGGACGAGCCGACCATTGATGCGAACATCGCAAATCTGAAGACGGTCGAGCGCGCCACCACGATCGGGGAAGGGGCGGTCCGGGTGCACACGGTCGAGCATGTGCTTTCCGCGCTGAGTGCGATGGGGGTGGATAACGCGATCATCGAGATGACCGCGAACGAGCCGCCGATTGGCGATGGCAGCGCCGCGCCCTACGTAGAAGTGATCAAAAAGGCCGGCACGACCGCGCAAGAAGCGCCACGCCGATTTTTTGATGTGCGCGAGCCAATTCATGTCGAATCAAAAAGCGGCTCGCTTCTCGTGCTCCTGCCGGATGACAAGTTTCGCGTCTCCTGCACCCAAGCAGGACCAAACAATCGCTTTACCCAATTTTTCTCAGCCGAAATTTCACCCGCACTCTACGAACGCGAAATTGCGCCGGCGCGCACTTTTGTTTTCTACGAGGAAGTCGCGCCTTTGATGGAGAAGAACTTGATTAAAGGTGGCAGCTTGGAAAACGCCATTGTTGTTCGGGGTGACGCCGTCCTGAGCAAGGAGCCGCTGCGTTTTCCCGACGAATTCGCGCGGCACAAAATTCTCGATATCATCGGCGACCTTGCGCTCATCGGCACTCGCATTCGCGGTCATATCATCGCGGTGAAGCCCGGTCACGCCGTCAACGCGGAGCTGGCGCGGGCGATCGTGAAACAACACGCCAAGATCACGGCACTTTCCGTTCCCCGAACTTTTCCGCCGGGAGAAGGTGGTCTCGATATTAATCAGGTGATGGAAATTCTACCGCATCGCTTCCCATTTCTGATGGTCGATCGCATCCTGGGTTTCGAAGGGGAAACGAAATGCACTGGTCTGAAAACGGTAACGGTGAACGAACCGTATTTTGCCGGGCATTTCCCCGGCCACCCGGTAATGCCTGGCGTTCTCCAGGTCGAAGCAATGGCGCAGGTCGCGAGCATTTTACTGATGAAGCTGGCGAAGAGTGCGAGCCGGATTGGTTATTTCATGAGCGCTGATGAAGTGAAGTTTCGCAAACCAGTTTTTCCGGGCGACACGCTTTTCATTCACGCGGAATTGATCAAAGCGCGCAGCAATCGGCTCGCGAAAGCCCATTGCAGCTGCGTGGTGAATGACGCTGTCGTTTCCGAAGGCGATCTTATGTTCACATTCTTAGATAAGTGAGGAGAATGACGAAGCACAAATGACGAATGACGAAAGAATGCCGAAGCACGAATGTCGAAAGAGTTCGTCATTCGTCATTCGTCATTCGTCATTTTAATCATGAGTGGCGTCGAAATTCATCCGACTGCGATCGTTGATCCAAAAGCAGAGCTCGGCGCGGAAACAATTGTCGGTCCGTATTGCATCGTCGGTTCCGAAGTCGTCCTCGGTGAAGGATGCTGGCTGCAACATCATGTCACCCTTTGCGGGCCGATGCGGGCAGGAGCGAAAAATAAATTCTATGCTTACTGCTCGATCGGACAGCAAACGCAGGATTTGAAATACGCGGGCGAACCGACTTATCTGGAAATTGGCGACGAAAATACCTTTCGCGAGTTCTGCACAGTTAACCGCAGCACGAAAGCTGATGGCAAAACGCGGGTCGGCAATCGCGGAGATTTTCTGGCCTACAGCCACATTGGCCACGATTGCACGGTCGGCAATTCAGTGGTGTTCTCGAACAACGGCACTCTCGCTGGTCACGTCGAGATCGGCGATCATGCAGTCATGGGCGGACTCACCGCCGTGCATCAGTTTTGCCGGATCGGACGATTCGCCATCACGGGCGGTTGTTCCAAGATCGTCCAGGACGTCCCGCCATTCTTGATCGCCGACGGAAATCCGGCCGAGATTCGCGGAGTCAATCTGATCGGCCTCGAACGGGCCGGCTTCACGCCCGAAAGCATCAAGGCGATCAAGGAAGCGTTTCGGCTGATTTACCGATCGAAATTAAACACGCGCCAGGCAATCGAAGCCGTGCGCAAACAAATCGAGCCGCGCGAAGAGATCACGCAGTTGATCGAGTTCATCGAAAAAAGCGCGCGCGGGATTGTTCGGTAGAAGACCGTCATCGGCTACTAGGGTGCTGATTTGGGCGTGAGGTCGCTTTCAATTTTATGCAACAAATTCGATGCAGGCGATTCCGGGACGATGCGCAAGACCCTGCGAGCAAGATCGAGGGCGCGGTTCGGTTTGCCGGATTTTATGAAAGCATCGCATTCTTCCAGGACACATCGGATGATGTCATCCCGCTTGGAATAGGCGCCGCGGGCCTGCTCCAGCGCCGCGATTGCAGTGGAAAATTTGCCGTCGCGCATTTCCATTAGTCCAACGTCCTCCAGCATGGCGGCGTTGCGGGTGCGACCGGCAGTAATCCGGGCTTGAGTGCGATAATCGGAAGGCCCCAGGTCGCTGTTCTTGATCGCGAAATCATGATAGGCGCGCCATCCGGCGGCGGATTTCGGCGAAGCTTTCGAGTCGATCTGGGTCCAGTTGAGATAGGGACGATAAAGTGGATCTCCCACCGCCACTCCCATCCAGGAGAGCCCCCGCGACGACATGAATACGCTTTCGGCAAAGGTGAAGCCGTGGAGCAAGCGATCGTTGAGAATATCGAGATGCGCGGTCAGCTCGAGATAGGGCTCGTAAACGTTGCCGACGGTTGCAGCGGCGCCCCGCGAGACCAGCGGACCGGCCCAACCTGAATTCTCGTCCCGCAGGGTTGCGGCGCTGTAGGAATGAATGTGTGCGGCGATCGCGCCCGGAACGAATTTAAAGCCCGGCTGATTGAAGGGACCGGCAATATTGCCAGCATACCATCCATAATAAAGCGCGCAGTCGCTCATTGGAAACGCATCCGGAAAAATCGTGGGCAGATCATCAAACACCACCGGCACGCCCTCCTTGTGACACTGATCGACAATGGCGCGCATCCAGGCGTCGCCGACTTCTTTACCGCCACTGGTTTCATGGGAGCCGTCCACGAATGCGCGTCCCCATAAGCCGTTCTTTTCCGCCTCAACCGCGTCTACAATCATTCGTCGGACTGTCGCGCTCCCTGGAGCATCGAGCCGAGTAACGAGGAGCAGAGGTGCCGCAGTTACCTCGGCAACGGGACGGAATCCTTGAAAATAAGGATTGGGAACCACACCCGAGATTTGCCTGGTAAAGAGACCGAGCACACTCAATTCCGAATCAACTGAGGCCTCGTTCCGGCTTTGAATCGGACCGCCTCCAGGAGTATCACCCTGATAGGGCGTCGCCACGGGCCGAATCTTAAGAGGCATGCCCCTGATGAGAGCGACGAAGTGAATCCCAAGGGTCTGCACCCGCTTCTCCCCATCGGCCGTTTCGTGAACGTGCCACCATTGCCGTTGCTCGAAAATTTTCCGCAACGGCTCAGCAATGGTGGCATCGTATTCTTCCCGCGAAATTTCCTCCTGAAGCGGACAGTCGAGTCCGACCAGATGATCATCAGCGATCGCGCGTTTCCCGGCATAAAATTTCGCGAGCGCTTCGGAGTCGGGAACGGCCGTGTTAAAAACAACAATGGTTTGAGCCGGCAAATTTTCCGCTGCATACGCGGAGGAAACTACGAGCACAAGCGCGGCTGCGAATGCGAGTATTTGATTTGGGGAGCGCAGGCAACTTGCCTGCCGGTTCCGGCAGCTTGCCGGAACAAATTTTCGTCGGCAAGCTGCCGACGAATGCAGGCTGGCAGCCTGCGCTCCCCGGAACGGAAGTTTCATTTGAAGGTTAATTTCAATCCGTCGTAGGCGATGTGGGTGTGCGGCGGCAGAGTTTGCTCGAACGATTGTGCCAGCTCATGCGCAATGTGGATGAAATAGGTTTCTTTGGGCTGAACGCGGGTGGCCACTTCGAGCGCCTGCCCCACGCTCAAATGAGTCGGGTGCGGCTTCTCCCGCAGCGCATCGATGATCAAACATTCAACGCCGAAAATCGTTTGCGCGATTTCATCCGGCACGGCGCTGCAATCACTGAGATAAGCGATGACCTTGCGTTTGTGTTGGAACACGGGGCTCTGCCCTGTGCGCCCAGCGGACATTTTGTCCGCTGCCTGAGAAAGCACGCCTTCGTTTCCGGTCTTCGGTTCAGCGGGGTGCAACTCCGCTGGGCGCACAGACTGCAAGTCTGTGTTCCAGTAACTGCGCGAAAAGAGGTAGCCATTCACCTCGGCCTTGCCGTGCGGCACCGGCAACGGCGTGATTTTGGTTTCGCCTAAAAAGAAGGGTCCGTTAACAAGATGCGGCTCGGGTTTCAAATAACCGGGAAAGGGGTTGGTCCCTTTAAAGGCGAACATAAAGACGCGCTCAAGATCCGCCATTGTCTTGGCCGAGGCATAGACGGGCATCGAGCCGCGTTGCCAGGAAAAGCGCCGCAGATCGTCGAACCCCATGATGTGGTCGGTGTGCGAGTGAGTGAAAACGACTGCGTCGACCCGGCGGATATTTTCGCGTAACGCCTGGGTGCGGAAGTCCGTTCCGGTGTCGACAATAAAGGCGGTCTCGGGCGTTTCGATATAAACGGAAGAGCGCAGGCGTTTATCGCGCGGATCGGGGGAGCGGCAAACGGCGCAATCGCAGCCGATCATTGGCACGCCTTGCGAAGTTCCGGTACCGAGAAAAGTGAGCGTGAGTTCGGAGTTGAGAGTTGCGGGTGGAGAGTTCAAGATTTTTCAGCGCGCGCACTGTCAACTCTGAGCTCTCAACACTCAACCGATGCTTCTCCAACGCCTACGAATCAAGAATCTCGCGCTGGTTGAGGATTTGGAATGGGAAATTTCTCCGGGGTTCACTGCTATCACAGGCGAAACTGGCGCCGGCAAATCAATCATTATCGGCGCGCTCCAGTTGTTGCTCGGCGAGCGTGCCGACAAGTCTCTGGTTCGGACTGGAGCGGAGATGTGCACGGTCGAGGCAATTTTTCAGGACAATGATTTCGCGAAATGGAATGCGCATTTCGAGGAATCGGGAATCGAACCATGTGATCCCGATTTGATTTTGAAACGTAGCCTTTCTCTTTCCGGAACGAACCGTCAGTTCATCAATGGATCGCCCACCACCCTGGGGAATCTCAAGGAGCTTGGTGACGATCTGGTTGACCTCCACGGACCGCATGATCATCAATCACTCCTTTCACCCGATCGACAACTCGATTTGCTCGATGCCTTTGCTAATGCGGATGAACCGCGGGAAAAATTCGGGAAAATTTTCCGGCAACTACGCGCGCTCGAAGCGGAACACGCAGCGCTTAATACGGCGGAGACCGCACGTGAACAGGAGCTCGATTTGTTGCGACATCAGGTCAACGAGATCACCTCGGCTAATTTGTCGGCCGAGGAAGAAACGCAGATTGAGTCGCGTTATCGCCTCGCGAGTAACAGCCGCCGGTTGATTGAGATTGCCTCCGGGGTGGCAACGAAACTTTCCGAAGCGGACGATGCGATCTTGTCGCGCCTCGGTGAAACGCAAAAGCTATTGCACGAATTGGAAAAGTTGGATCCCGCGATGGCGCCGGCGGCGAATACGCATGAAACGGCGGTGGTCGAGTTATCGCAGATTGCGCGCGATCTCAGCCGCTACGCCGAGAATCTCGATCTCGATCCCGAGCAATTGTCCGCCATCGAGCAGCGAATCTCGCTCTTTGAGTCGTTGAAACGAAAATACGGAACAACAATTTCTGAAGTTATCGCTTTTGGCGAGCGGGCGGCCGAGCGAATGCGGAAAATTGAAGGACACGATGAAGAATTGCAGCGGCTCACTAACGAGATCGCTACACTCGAGGTGGACTTGCGGCAGACGGGCGAGAGATTGCGAAAACTGCGCACGAAAGCGGCGCCTAAACTTTCGGAAATGGTCCGTCGAAATTTGTGCGACCTCGGATTCAAGCAATCGCAGTTCGAAGCAAGAATGAACAAAACGCAAGCGGCGCGGGCGTCCGGTTTTGATGCGGTGGAACTTTTGTTTTCACCCAACCCGGGCGAGCCGCTCAAGCCGATGCGCGCGATCGCCTCGAGCGGCGAAATTTCCCGATTGATGCTGGCGATCAAATCCGCCCTGGCCGCGCAGGATGCAGTGCCGTTGCTTGTCTTCGACGAGATTGACGCGAACGTCGGCGGCGAAATCGCCCACGCCGTCGGCGCACGTATGCGTGAGTTGGCGAAACGCCATCAAGTGCTTTGCATTACCCATTTGCCGCCCGTGGCGGCGGCGGCGACATCCCAGTTCGTGGTGATGAAAGAAGTAAGAGGCGGTCGCACCTTTACTCAATTGCGTGAAGTAAGCGGCAAAGCGCGGCGCGAAGAGCTTGCGCGCATGCTCGGGGGAAAGAGTGATGAAGCCCTCAAACTTGCTGCCACGATGCTGGATCAACATTAGCGTCATCCCGAGCGAAGCCGAGGGATCCCGGGGCGTAATCTTTAAGCTACCTCTACGGGATCCCTCGACTGACGCTCGGGATGACGTGATTTTGCGCTGAATCGTGACTGGTCGCGGCTAAAGACTGCGGCTACAGGTTCGAGGTGCTGAATTACATTTGGCTCGCGCTGGTATTGCTGGCAGTCGCGATTGGCGGTTGGAACGATCGCTGGAAAGAAGTGACAGACGGCGCATTCGACGGTGCAAAAACCGCGGTCACGATTGCGCTCGGTTTGATCGGCGTGATGGCGCTCTGGCTGGGAGTGATGCGCCTGGCGGAACGCGCCGGACTCGTGCAAAAACTTGCGCGCGCGCTACGGCCAATCATGCGGCGGTTGTTTCCCGATGTGCCAGCGGAGCATCCAGCAATGGGTGCGATGCTGATGAACATGGCGGCCAACATGCTTGGCCTCGGGAACGCAGCCACCCCGCTCGGTTTACGGGCGATGCGCGATCTCGAATCACTCAATCCGCACCCAGGCGCCGCCACCAATGCCATGTGCACATTTCTCGCGATTAATACGGCATCGGTGCAACTTATTCCGACGACCGCGATCGCGATTTTGGTCGCAGCAGGATCGACAAGGCCGACGGCAATAGTGGGCACGGCACTACTAGCGACTTTGTGCGCTGCAACCACTGCGATCATCGCGGTGAAAATTCTGGAGAAACTGCCGTGGTTCACACGCCCTGTCGCCGCGGTCGTTGGCCGCGGCTCAGGAGAAAATGCTGCTGCAACTAAAGATCTTAATTCAAAGACGACAGGCGAAAATCGTTCGAGCAATGAAGAAACCGCGGCCGGCGACCGCGGCTACAGGGCGCAGCCAACATTATTGGGACGCATCGCCACCGTCGCTCTCCTCATTTTCTTCGCATTCATTTTTGTACGAATGGTTTGGCCACCGGTCTTCGGCAATCCGATCACGGACAACGCGAATGCTTTTGTCCGAGGCGTGAACGCGCTTTCGCTGCTGGCGATTCCTTTCCTGCTTAGCTTCTTTCCGGTCTATGCCGCAGCGCGCCGGATCAAAGTTTATGAGGAGTTCGTCGAGGGCGCGAAGGAAGGTTTTAATGTTATCCTGCGCATCATTCCGTTTCTGGTCGCGATCCTGGTTGCCATTGGAATGTTTAGAGGCGCGGGCGGAATCGATTTGCTGACGAAATGGCTGACGCCTGTCCTCGGGCCATTGCATTTTCCGCCCGATCTCCTCCCGCTCGCATTAATGCGGCCTTTGAGTGGGAGCGCGACGTTAGCGATATTGACTGAAATCGTACATCGGCTTGGTCCGGATAATATCGTCAGCCTTACGGCAGCGACCATTTACGGAAGCACGGAGACCACGTTTTATGTCGCTGCCGTTTACTTTGGATCGGTCGGTGTGAAACAGACCCGGCACGCGATTCCAGCAGGCTTGCTCGCGGATCTTGTGGGCGTGATCGCCTCGGTAGCAATTTGCCGCGCGATGCTTTGACGACCCTGGAGGGCGGCGGAGCTCGCCTCTCCCAATCCGCGCCCGTTGTAACAGTTTTAAGGTTCTTAACGTCAAGTTACGAAAACCGCTTCATTTTTCCCTAGCCAGGTACGCGGTGGTTTCTCTATCGTCACATTTTAAGAATGATTCAGCGTGATTATCTCATTATCGGCGCAGGTATCGGAGGGGCATGCGCGTGTGAAGCAATTCGAAAACACGACAAGCGTGGGAGTGTGACATTAGTAGGCGCTGAAGCCTACGCGCCCTACAAGCGCTGGCTGCTCTCGAAAAGTTTCCTCCGCGAAAAGACGCTCGTCCCCAGGAAATATGCCGAAGTGGATGAACGTTGGTACCCCGCGCATAAGATCGACGCACGTTTCAATACCGCAGTGACACAACTAAACATCGATCGCCGGGTAGCGGTGCTGGGCAACGGTGAGAGCGTCGAGTTTAATAAAGCTTGCCTCGCGATGGGCAGCCGTCCAGGGCGGCCGCCGGTTGCGGGTGTCGGTTTGGGTAACGTCATTTACCTGCGCAGCATGCGTGACGCGTTTGCTCTGCGGGAAATGGCCGAGCACGAGAAAAACGTGATGGTTGTCGGCGGCGGATTGCTCGCGTGCGAAGTGGCCGCCAGCCTGCGGCAAATGAAAATGAAAATGAAAGTGAGCGTGATGCATCGGCATGGCACGCTCTTGAATCGCTACCTCGATTTCGAGACCGCGACCTGGGTAACTGGCTATTTCGCGAAAAACGGGGTGACGTTGCTTCTGGGCGAAAGCTTAAACGGCTTTGAAGGCAAAACGGTTTTGCGAAATATCCAAACCAAGAGCGGAAACCGAGTCGCGGCGGGATTGGCAGTGGTGGCGTGTGGAGGGGAGCCAAACCTCGATTTGGTGCGCAACACCCCTCTATCCGGGCCACACGGTTCCCCGGTCAACGATTATCTCGAGACCGAAGAGAAAGGAATTTACGCAATTGGTGACCTGGCGTTTTATCCTGACCGTCTGATGGGTGGAATGCGACGGCAGACGCATTGGGAAAACGCGCGCGAACAAGGTTTTGTGGCAGGTGCGAACATGACGGGCAAAAAGCGAATCCGTTACGAACAGCTGCCTTATTTCTGGACGGAGATGTTCGATTTGCGACTCGATTTTGTCGGTGATTTTACCATGCAACCGACTCGGGTGGACCTTACCGGGACGCACGCCAAGAAAAAATTTACCGCGCGTTATTACCAAGGGGACAGATTACGAGGCATTTTGATCTCAGCGGGCACACCGAAGCAGGTTGAGTCCGCAAAAACCGAACTAAAACGGGCCCTGGGCAAATAAATTGCTAGTAATTATAAACAGGGCTCGGGTTCGGCGCGCGATCTCGAAAGGTCGAGAAAATCGCGGTCACCCCCGAAAGGGTGCGGGCATGAAGCGGGCTGACTTTGGAAAAATCCGCTCTATGCTGACTCTTGGTTCATTCGCTTTCGCTTGCATTACGATTTTTGGTTGCGTTTTGTGGGCATGTGCGAAGGACACAGACCAGACATAGACGCGTATGCTGCATCAGGATGACCTGAAGTGGATCGCCAAGACGTCCACTGAGCTCAATACCGTTTTGCACCAAATCGCCCGTTATGCCGACCTAGCGAAACGGCAGAAGGGCGACCCTAACTACATCGACCAGCTTAGCCAACAGGTGGAAATAGCCACGCAGGCGGCCCAGGCATTGCTTCATCGCGTAATGTCCATGATTCTCGAGAATACTTCGGGCAAAATACCGAGCCCTAGGGTCCCGACGGCGACCTCATCGGCGCCCGGGGCAGCGCTGGCCGCTGAAGAAGTACCGAGCGAAGCGAGAGGCCCAAGGATTACACCGGAAATTCCGATCCTGAATCCTGAGGGCGCGCGCGAATTGGTCCTGATCGTCGATGATGAACCGGAAATTGCAGAGTTCGCCTCCACAATTCTGGCGGAAGAAGGCTACAAGGTCATCATCGCCCGGGACGGTTTCGAGGCACTGAAAATCTTCCAGCAAATCCATCGTGAAATTGGCCTGATCATACTGGATTTCTTCCTGCCAGTGATGGATGGGGACGCTGTATTCGAGGAATTGAAGGCGATTAACCCAGGCGTTGATGTCGTGTTGAGCAGCGGATTTGCCGAGCAAAACAAGATCGGCGCCATGCTGGCGCAGGGGCTTCGCGGGTTTATCCCGAAGCCCTACACCCGCGAGAAGCTGCTCGGGCAGGTCCGCTCGACCCTCGACGCGCCGCGTCGGCCGGTCCGTTAATCTCCCAATCGAAGTCGGAAATTGTAGCCCAAGGCGCTGTCAGATGGAGGTTGAATGCCCCCAAACAGACGGGGCCACGCATAACGTTCGGCTTGCCCATGGCATCAATTTAGCTGTTCAAGCCGCGGAACCGCATGGCTCGCATCGACGCTTTTTTTAAATTGATGTCGGAACAAAAGGCGTCCGACCTCCACCTCTCTACCAATAACCCGCCGATGCTGCGCATCAATGGCGACCTCATCCGGGTGGATTACCCAGCTCTCAAAGACGAGGAACTCAAAACCATGGTTTATGAGATCGCGCCGGAGACAA
>QHQU01000175.1 GCA_003219925.1 Verrucomicrobiota bacterium | reverse complement strand
TCATTTCATGAATAGCCAAATGCGCGTTGCCAACCCGCCACCGAAACCGATCATGATTTGGGACGGCGAATGTCATTTCTGTCGACGCTGGATTGAGCGCTGGCGCGAAATTACCGCGGGCGAAGTTGAGTATGCACCATATCAGGAAATCGCGGACCGTTTTCCAGAAATTCCGCGCGAACAATTCCAGCGCTCGGTCGTTTATATCGATAAGTCCGGTCAGGTTTTCGTCGCGGCGGAAGCGGTCTATCGGTCACTACGTTGCCGGCCCTCAAAAAAATGGCTGTGGTGGAGCTACCAACACATTCCTGGCTTCGCTGCGGTTTCTGAATTGGGTTACAACTTCATCGCACGACATCGCGGGTTCGCCTCGGCAATAACGCAATTACTTTGGGGAAAAGACGTTCGGTCCCCAACTTATTTTTGGGCGCATCGCTGGTTTCTGCGCGCGCTCGCTCTTGTCTATTTGATCGCGTTCGTTTCACTTTGGATCCAGATCGACGGTCTCGTCGGATCAAATGGCATTTTGCCAATCAGCGATTATTTGTCGCTGGCGCACCGCGAGATTGGATACAAAACAGTCTGGATTCTGCCGACACTCTGCTGGTTTAATTCGAGCAACGGTTTCCTCCATTTTCTTTGCGGTAGCGGCGTTCTGTTCTCGCTCCTGCTGATCTGCCGGATTGCTCCGGCTATTTCGTTAGGCGTTCTTTTCGTTTCTTATCTCTCGCTTAGCGTCGCCGGCCAGGCCTTTCTTAGCTTTCAATGGGACATCCTTCTGCTTGAGACTGGATTCGTCGCTATTTTTTTCGCGCCCTGGCAGCTTTGGCCTCGATCAGCGACTGCGGCTATACGACCGGTCTCACCGGTCGCGATGTTTCTGCTCAAGTTTCTTCTCTTCAAGCTGATGTTCATGTCTGGGGTGGTGAAACTCACCAGTGGCGACAATTGCTGGGGTTGGATCAATCATTCCTTTCACTGGAGCGCACTGACCGCGCTTGATTACCACTACTGGACCCAACCGCTCCCGACCGTCTTCGCCTGGTTCGCGGATAAACATCCCGAATGGTTCAAAAAGTTCTCGGTCGCCTTTTGTTTGGTGGTCGAAATCATCGTTCCGTTTTTCATTTGGGCGCCGCGCCGGCCACGTTTAATCGCAGCAGGTTTGATAATTTTTCTTCAACTCGCGATCGCCATCACCGGTAATTACTGCTTCTTCAATTTGCTCACGATCGCGCTTTGCCTGTTGCTGATCGATGACGCGACCTGGCGCGCTGTCGCCGCGGTCGCTCGCCGCGGTGATTCGGACGTTGTTTTAAGAGCCGCGGCCAGCGACCGCGGCTACAACTTCGCGGCAATCATCGTTCTCATCGTCACTCTGCCGTTAAATCTTTGGCTTTGTTACACCGCATTAAAACCCGAGGCTGAGTGGCCCAAGCCACTGCTGATGGTCTATGCACGCATCGAGCCCTTCCGAATCCTGAATGGTTATGGACTTTTCCGGGTGATGACAAAAGAGCGGCCAGAGATCCAAGTGGAAGGCAGCGCGGACGGAGTCGATTGGGTTTCCTACGAATTCAAATGGAAACCAGGCGACGTGAATCGCGCTCCGCGCTGGTGCGCGCCGCATCAGCCGCGATTGGATTGGCAAATGTGGTTCGCGGCCCTCGGCGGTCGCCGGCAGGAAGATTGGTTCCAGAATTTCATGGTCCGCCTTTTGGAAAATGAGCCGGCGGTCACGCGATTACTCGCACGCAATCCCTTTCCCGATAAACCCCCGAGATACGTCCGTGCGATCGTGTTTAAGTATCAGTTCACTACTTCCGAAGAACGCCGAGCTACCGGTGCATGGTGGAAACGGCGCGAAATAGGCGAGTTTTTCCCGGAAGCAACGCTGCGCCAGTAGGTCAGCGGGTTGAACTTTCGGCGCCCGTAGGCATTTTAAGCCGTGGCGAAGGAAGCACAGATCGTGACGGAAGGAACGGTGACTCAGGTATTACCGGGGACGATGTTCCGCGTTGATCTGCCCGGCCAACGCAATGTCCTGGCTCATATTTCTGGTAAAATGCGCAAGCATTTCATCCGTATCGTGCCCGGGGACAAGGTGTCGGTGGAGCTGTCACCTTACGATCTGACGAAAGCGCGGATAATTTTCCGCGAGCAGTAAAGGAGCAAAACAAGGAGCGGCGCGTTCCAGTCGCCGTTTTTAAATACGGCGGTTTGAAAACCGCCGCTCCTTGTTGTAGCCGCGGTCGTTGGCCGCGGCTTTTGTAAGCGCGGAAGGCAGTCGAGTTTCGTTAAAATAACGGGATGCGGAAAGGTTTGCGCGACCGCGTTCGCAACCGGATAGTGCCGTAAACCATTAACCATTTGGAGAAAGATCATGGCAGACGAACAATCGAATCAAAGTGGCGTGCCGAGCAGCGCGCAAAACAAACTAGAGAGCAGTAAAACTCATGCGCGCCGCGCAGCCGAAGATTTGAAATCGGCGGCGACGACAATGGCGGAGGATTATCGCGACAAGGCCACTCAGGCTTGGGGCGACGCCAAAGTGCGCGTGCGCACCTTGCAGGAGGATGGCGAAGATTATGTGCGCGAAAATCCGATGAAGGCGGTCATGACCGCACTTGGGATCGGTTTTGTTTTGGGCCTGATTTTCCGGCGTTAGCCGTTCATCATGGCTCGCGCGAGCGCGAGAGTGCGCAATCCGTCTGGACATGCCGGACTGATCGACAATGCGATTGGGTTAATCAGCGCGCTGTTTGCCTATGTTGAGACTCGAACCGCGCTTCTGGCGGTCGAGTCAAAAGCGTTGCTGTTGCAATTGGCGGCAGTTGTCGCGTTTGCCTTGGGTGCGCTCATTACAGTCGTATTCGGATACATTTTTATCCTGGGTAGCCTGATCGTCGGCATCGCCCATCTCAGTGGAATTTCGTGGACGTGGATCGCACTCGGCGCTGGATTAGTGCATATCGCGCTGGCTGTTGTTTGTGTGTTACTGGCGAAAGCAAGACTGACCGGCCGGCTCTACCCGGAAACACGGGCGGAATTAAAGAAAGACCAACAATGGCTGAAATCCCTCGGAAAGACCGGGCCGCAATAAAGAGCGATATCGCGCTTTCGCGTGATCGGATGGCAAGGGAGCTAAGCGGGCTGCGCTACGAACTAGATATTCCACGCAAAATAAAAAATTCATTTCGCGATCAAACTGCGATTTGGATCGGCGCCCTGGCGGTAGTGGGATTACTCATCGCAATCGCGCCGGCGC
>QHQU01000174.1 GCA_003219925.1 Verrucomicrobiota bacterium | reverse complement strand
CCGCTGGTCTTGATTCCGCAGATCATCATGGGTGGCGCGCTCATCAAATATGAGGACATGAACCGCAACCTCGCGCTCGTTTACACGTTCACGCGCTGGTTTTCCGAGCATCCGAACAAGGAACAAAACAAGAAAATGGACAGCAAATTGCAGGTGCCATTCATTTGCCAGTTCATCGCCATGCGCTGGTCCTACGAGGAGATGATTGTGGCGCAGGCCAAATTGAATCCGGTGACGCGCCGGCAGGACCGGACCCAGCGCGAGATCGATCGGATCGTGGCTCGCCATGATACCCGCCCAGAATCAAGGAGACGCTTGAATGATTTAAAAGATACATTGGCGATGTTGTCGGGCCTGGAGGCAAAAACGCCGGACGATTTGGATCGATATCTCGGGGTCATTGATCAGGTACTAGATGGCAAGCAGCCGTTTGATCGCAGCCAATTTAAGGACGCCAATGGTCCGGTAACGGCGGAGACACTCTATCTAAACCAAAAAGTGTCCGATTTGATTTCGAACGCGGAGATGGAACAAAGCGATTATCGCCGTGGGGGAAAACCGAATGTGTTTTTCGGCCAGTACAAGCAGTATTTCGGGATGAAGGTGGATGTGTTCGTCTTCAACACCATCGTCTTGATCGGATCGAGCCTTGCGCTGCTCGGGTTGTTGCACTGGATTCTACGGCGGCAACTGGAAGTGCGAAGGACGTAACGCAAGCTTCGTCATCCCGAGCGAAAACGCCCGTCCGGCTCGGACCGAGCGTATCCCGAGGCGAAATCTTTAAGATAACTTCCGCGGGATCCCTCGGCTGCGCTCGGGATGACAAAGTCGGCGAAGCGCAATAACATCGTAGCATGGCAATAAAACCCGAATTAGCGCGCTTGATTGTCGCGCCCAGCGACACTGACGCGGACATGCTTTACGCGACGCGGATTTTCATCGGCGATCCGTTTATTTTTCTTCAGCAAAAGGGGAAACGCATCCTGGTCCTGAGCGATCTGGAGATCGATCGAGCGAAGAAGAATGCAAAGGCGGACGAGTTTGTCATGTTCAACCAGCTCGAACGCGAAGTGCAGGGTAAGGCCAAGAAGGCGCCCCCCTACGAAAAAGTGCTGGCGCATTTTCTAACGAAACGTGGAGTAAAGCGCGCCCTTGTGCCGGCTAATTTCCCATTGGGCTTTGCTAACGAGATTAAGCGAAACGGAATCGCACTGGAAACGAGCAACGGGCTTTTCTGGCCCGCGCGGGAGAAGAAAACAGCGGAGGAAATTCGGCTGCTGGAGCGCGCCTTACGGATGACGGAAACGGGGATGAAACGGGGCATGGAAATCCTGAAGGCGTCAAAGCCGGGAACGGGGAAAAAATTGAAGTGGTCTGGCAAGACGTTGACTTCGGAAATTCTGCGCGCGGAAATAGACAGCGCAATTTTGCGTGCCGGGGGTGTACCGACGAACACGATCGTGGCCGGCGGCGATCAGGCCTGCGATCCACACGAACGCGGGTTCGGCCCGCTTCGCGCCGATAGCTTGATCATTCTTGATATTTTTCCGCGCGACGGAAAGACCGGCTATTGGGGCGACATGACACGAACGGTGGTGCGCGGCCGCGCCAGCGAGCAGCAGCGCAAGCTTTGGGAAGCGGTCAAGGCTGGGCAGAGGCTGGCCCTGAAGCGGATCAAAGCCGGGGTGGACGGAGTGAGCATTCACCAGGCAATCACCGAGCTATTCGAACGGCGTGGCTTTCCCACGGAAGTGCGCAATGGGCGCCGTGTCGGATTTTTTCACGGAACCGGGCACGGTCTTGGGCTCGAAATTCACGAATATCCCCGCCTGCAAAAGGTCGTGTTGAAAGCGGGACAATGTCTCACGGTCGAGCCGGGTTTGTATTATCCCGGAATCGGCGGCGCCCGCATTGAAGATGTGGTGATTGTGGAAAAAACAGGTTGTAGGATTCTGTCGAGGTTTCCGAAGCAGTTGGAAATTTAACACCTGTCATTCCGAGTCGCGCAGACAAACGCCAGTCCGGCTCGGACCGAGGAATCTCTCAAACGTCCGACAGCGCGACACCTTAGAAGAGGTCCCTCGCTTCACTCGGGATGACGGGCGCGGAAAGAAGCCAAATGAACGAAGCCAAATGAACGAAGCGATCTCGCCGGCGTCTAATTAGCAGACACACTTAAGACAGGCATGTTCTACCCAATCGGATACGGCGGAAGTCACTGGTTGCTTTATATTGGCGTGCCTTTGATTATCGGCATTTGGGCACAGATTCGCGTCACCAGCGCGTTTCGACGCTGGAGCAAGGTGCGCGCGAGCTCCAACATCACCGGCGCGGAATGCGCGCGGGAGATTTTGCAGGCGGCGCAAATTCACGATGTCGAGGTGGTCGAGACGAACGATTTTCTGGGTGATCATTACGATCCGACCAAGAAAAGGCTTTGCCTCTCCAGCAACGTTTACAACACCCCTTCGGTCGCGTCCCTCGGGATTGCCGCGCACGAAACCGGGCACGCCATCCAACATGCAAAATCTTACGCGCCCTTGAAAGCACGCATGGCGGTCGTGCCATTGACGATGGCGGCGTCGCAGATGCTGCCATTTGTGATAATCGGCGGACTATTTTTTCACATCACCGGTCTGATCACGCTTGGCATTTATTGTTACGCCATTCTGCTGGTCTTTCAGTTGATCACGCTTCCGGTGGAGTTTGATGCTTCCCGGCGCGCCAAAATTATTTTGCAGCAGATGGGGATTGTGCAGCCCGGCGCTGAGGTCGCGGGCGTAAACAGTGTGCTCAACGCCGCCGCCCTCACCTACGTCGCCGCCTTCATCGCCGCGCTCGGCAATTTGCTCTGGCTTCTCTCCATGCGCGATCGCAGGAGCTAACGCGTCCTCAGTTGAAAAAATGAATTCCGTCCTCGCTGCGCCGCGTCGAATCTCTGATTTGTTGTCGTCGGTTCCCGGTCCGAATGTTAAGAAAAGGAAACGGGCCATGGACCAGCCACGAACGGATGAAGACCAGCAACTGGTCGCGCGTACGCAGGATGGCGATGCCGGTGCGTTCGACCAGCTGGTGGTGAAATACACCCCGCGCCTGTACGGGCTAGTCTACAACATGACCTCGAATCACGAGGACACGAACGATCTCCTCCAGGATATTTTTTCCAAAGCCTACAAATCGATCCGCGGTTTCCGCGGCAAATCCTCCTTCTACACCTGGATCCATTCCATCGCGGTGAACATGACGCTGAATTTCTTAAAGAAACGCGGCCGCCGTTTTCACCTTAGTCTTGACGACGTGGACGCGAGCATTCAGAACGATAAGGAATTTCTCGAACTCACCCAGACCAGCAGTCCGGTGCGGGAGGCCGACCTGTCCGAGCTCCAGCGAAGATTGAACGAGGCCATGATGAAACTGTCTGATGAACACAGAGCCGTTGTGACTATGTTTCATATTCAGGGAATGCCCCATGCTGAGATAAGTAAAATCTTGAACGTTTCTGAAGGAACGGTACGTTCACGGCTCTTCTATGCGAACCGGCAGTTGCAAAATTATCTGGACGAATTTCGCAAGAATCCGGTGACGTAAAGACAAAAGATGATGGACGAGTTCGA
>QHQU01000058.1 GCA_003219925.1 Verrucomicrobiota bacterium | reverse complement strand
AAAAGTCGAATCACGGATCACGGTTCACAAAAACTCCGCCTGCGCCCCACTCGGCGGTTTTAGCCCAAGCTTGCGATACGCTTTTGGCATTGCCACCCGCCCCTGCGGGGTGCGCTTAATATAACCTTCCATGATCAAATAGGGCTCGTTCACTTCTTCCAGCGTGCCTGCTTCTTCCCCGATCGCGACGGCGAGCGAATTCAGTCCGACCGGCCCGCCGTTGAATTTGTGGATCAACGCTTCGATGATGCGCTTGTCCCACTCATCGAACCCATCGCGATCGATCTCGAGCATGGCCAGCGCACGATCCGCCAATTCTCCGTTTATTTTTCCGTCAGCTTTGACCTGAACATAATCGCGCACCCACCAGAGCAGGTTGTTGGCAGCTCTGGGTGTTCCCCGTGCCCGAGAGGCGATTTCCGCCGCACCGGGATCATCAATCTGGACATCAAGCAATCGCGCACTTCGCCGGACAATTTTCTGCATTTCTTCGGCATTGTAATAATCGAGCCGCGCAGTCATTCCAAAGCGCGAGCGCAACGGCGCGCTTACCATTCCAGCGCGTGTCGTCGCACCGATGAGGGTGAATTTTGGCAATTGCAATCGCAGACTGCGCGCTTGTGGCCCCTGGTCGATGATAATGTCGAGCCGATAATCTTCCATCGCCGGATAAAGATACTCTTCGATCGTGGGTTGGAGCCGATGGATCTCGTCAATAAAGAGAACGTCGCCTTTTTCCAGACTCGTGAGCAGCCCCGCCAACTCGCCCGCTTTTTCAATGACCGGCCCGCTGGTATTTTTAATGTTCGCATCCATTTCGCGCGCAATGATGTTGGCCAGCGTGGTTTTACCGAGACCAGGTGGCCCGCTTAGCAGAATGTGCTGGAGAACGTCATGGCGCTTTTTTGCCGCAGCCACCAAAAGTTCCAACCTTTCGCAGACCTTCCTCTGCCCGGTGAACTCGCTGAACATTGGCGGTCGCAGCGAGACTTCGAAGGCAGCATCGGATTCCGGCGGTTTCATGGTCCAGTTCGAGGAAATCTGATAACATCGAACCAGAAGTTACGCACGACACGATTTGTCGTCTGGCAATCTTCTCGGGGGAGCGCAGGCTGCCAGCCTGCAATCGTCGGCAGCTTGTCGACGAGATTGTGTTTCCGGGTAGCGCATGTGTCTCGCGTGCTGGCGATGACGTCTCGTCATCGCGGACTTCGGAAGATTGAGGACATCACCCCACGCAAAAGCACAGTTATGCAAAGCCTTCTCTCCTTTGCTAACGATGCGGGGCACTCGCCCGCGTCAATGGATACTCGGACGACTGTTTCGGCGAGACGCCGAAAGTCCGAGCCGGACTGGCGTTACACGCGAGACGCGTGCGTTACCCGGAATTACCGTTATCGCGCGTTTCCTTGCCCGCTGACGCAATCTTCTTCGTCAACACCAGTTCGGTCCCGCGGCGCCGCAAGATATAATCCACCTGATCGAAAGCGTTCCGGATCATCATCAAACCGAGACCACCCGGTCTGATAACCCCATCACGTCGTCGGCGGCGATGCAGCGCTTCTACTGGCGGTTGCATGCCATAGTCCCGAAGTCGCATCCGCACACAATCGTCCCGGATTTCGAGCGAGAGGGCGATCAGTTTATCGTCACGCAATTCGTAAGCGTGTCGAATAATATTCGTGCACGCTTCATCCACACCCAACACCATCAGCGTGCGATCGCGCTCCGAGATGGGCATATTGTCGAGAAAATGGCGCACGAAATTGCGCATCAGCGCGAGGTTGCCGGGATGGCTGGAGAACTCGAGCTTCCTTTTTTTCATTTCCGACCGCATCACGCTGGCGAGGGTTAGCATGGCTTCAAGTTTCGATCATAGAAAGATACGTGCCGCGGAGCGAGCACGATTCGTCCGCCAGAGCCTACCGCCAGATCGTCCCGGCGTCGTGGCAATTCCTCCTATCCAGCGTTTGCGAAGCCAAAACCTCAAGACCGCGGTGGACACAATTCGAAAGCGAGGTTCAATTCCGGGCATGTTGAAAAGTTTCGCTGCGCTCCTGTTCTTTGCCTCCGCCGTTTTCGCACAAGCAAATCCTACCGCATATGACGCTCTTCGCACCGTCGGCAATCAAGTAAACCGCGATTTCGTTAACCGTGTTGTGTCAGTCACCGGAGTCGATGGAAATCCGCAACCGTCCACTTGGAGAATTTTGATCGATGATCCGAACGCGCGCGGTGGAATCCGCGAAGTCCAAGTCACGGATGGGCGCATCACGTCCAATCGTGTTTCCAGTCGCCAAGTTACGGGCACGCCGCAAGGCGCTACCGTCAACCCCGCGCGCTTGAATCTCGATTCCAGCGGAGCTTACGAAGTGGCAAGCCGCACCGCCGATTCATCCCACGTCCCTTTCGCGCTCGTCAGTTATACCCTGCGCACCAACGAACGCGGCGATGCGACTTGGATTGTTACGTTGCAAAATCAAAATCGCCGGCCCGTCGGCACGATTCACATCGGCGCAAATAAGGGAACAGTCACACGCACCGAAGGAATGTTTGCCGGAGCGCCCATGGACGCGGTGGTGGAAGATCGGCGCGAAGGAGACGTCGAAGACGAGGAGCACAGCGGGGATAACCCGATCATGCGCAGCGTCCGTCACACTTTTTATCGCGCCCGCGAACAGGCGCAGGAAACCTTCAAGCGAGTGCGCCATAATTTTGCCGATTACATTCGCGGCAACGACTGACCGTGGCTGAAGAATCACGGGAGCAAATCTGGCCATCGCTCGATTACGCGGCGTGGCGCGAGACCTGCGCGACGTTGCAGCTGTGGACGCAGATTGCCGGCAAAATCCGCCTGGCACTCGGCCCCTGGATTAACCACTCGTGGGGCGTAACCCTCTACGTTACGTCGCGCGGTTTAACCACATCACTGATTCCGTATGGCACGCGTGCTTTCGAAATCGAGTTCGATTTTATCCGGCATCAGCTGGGCATCAGCACCACCGAGGGCGATGAGCGCGCGATCAGATTACAGCCACAGAGCGTCGCGAGTTTTTACCGCGAGGTGATGAGTAAACTGCGAGAGCTCGCCATTGAGGTGCAGATCGGAATGAGGCCGAACGAAACGCTGGAAGCGATCCCGTTCGACCGCGATGAGAAACACGCAGCTTACGATCCGGAATACGCCAATCGGTTCTGGCGTGTGCTTTTGCAGGCTGATCGGGTTTTCAAGGAATTTCGCTCGCGTTTCTGCGGCAAGTGCAGTCCGGTGCATTTTTTTTGGGGCAGCTTCGATCTCGCGGTAACCCGCTTTTCCGGGCGGCCCGCGCCGCCGCATCCCGGCGGCATTCCCCATTTGCCGGACGCGATCACGCGCGAAGCCTATTCACAGGAGGTGAGCAGTCTCGGTTTCTGGCCGGGCAACGACCAGATTCCCACGGCGCTCTTCTATTCCTACGCCTATCCTTCGCCCGATGGTTTTGCCCAGGCCAAAGTAAAGCCGGCCGCGGCTTCGTTTCATCCGCAGTTAGGCGAATTCGTTCTCCCCTACGATGACGTGCGTGGTGCGGAATCACCTGATGATGCGGTTCTGGAATTTGCGCAAACTACTTATGACGCCGCTGCTACCCTGGCAAAGTGGGACCGAGCCGCCTTCGAGGAGAAGAAACCAATCTTGCAATCTTCGCGGTAACACTTGTAATTAGGTGGAATGATTTCCAAATGCGCGGCCGAGGTGGATGCTTGGCGTGAGGTGAAAGATGGATGGCGCCCGCTCTACGGCGATGTTGATCAATTCGGGGTTGCGGTTGAATGGCATGACTTTCGGACGGAGCGTTCGTTCGATTGGGGCCGCAGTTTTCATCCGCGCAGCCTCGAGTTTTGTTTGAACCTGCAGGGTCACGGCGCGGTCGGTGCAGTTGGACGAAGGCAGAGCGACTATGTGCCGGGTGATTCTGGCTATTACGCAGTAGGGGACGAGCGGTTGCCGGCATCGCGTCGCGCGCACGACCATCACCAGTTCGTTACCCTGGAATTTTCCCGAAAACATTTGCAGAAGCAGCTCGTGCAGAACGAATCCGATCTCGAACCGGAGATTCGGCGTGTGATTTTTGGCGACAAAAATGAAAACGTAGTCGCGCCGGCGCGGCCCATGTCGATCCAACAACGAAATGTGGTGGCGACGCTGGCGGATCCGCCGGTGGCGAAAGCCGCCCAAATTCTCTGGTATCAAAGCAAAGCCCTCGAATTGATGGCGCATTTTCTCTTCGAACCGAAGGACCCGGAATTTTTTTGCATGCGACAAAAAAGGGTGGCGCGCGACCGGGTAGAACGGACCAAGGAATTGTTGGCGCGCGATCTGGCCAACCCGCCGTCATTGGAGATGCTCGGACAGGAAGTCGGTTGCAGTCCGTTTTACTTGAGCCGAATTTTTTCGCGCGAAGTCGGCCTGACCATTCCGCAGTATTTGCGTAACATCCGGATGGAACGCGCGGCCGAACTCTTACGCAGCGGTCGATTTAATGTCACCGAAGCGGCAATCGAGGTCGGCTACTCCAGTTTGAGTCACTTCAGCAAAGCGTTCTGCGAAACGATCGGTTGCTGCCCGGTCCTCTATCCGGCGGCGAAGAACGTGATTCTGGATCGTTAAAGCGTTGAGGTCATCCTGAGCGAAAACGCCAGTCCGGCTCGGACCGAAGGATCCCATGGAGTTACCTTAAACCTTTCGCAGCGGGATTCCTCGACTACGCTCGGAATGACGGACTTCTTCCTATGAAAATCACCCGCGCGCTCATCTCCGTTTCCGACAAGATGGGGATCGCGGAATTCGCGCGCGCCCTCGAGAAACAGGGGGTCGATATCATCTCGACCGGCGGTACCGCGGAGTTACTGCGCAAAAAAGGCGTGCCGGTGCGCGAAATATCCAGCTTCACTGGCTACCCGGAAGTGTTGGAAGGGCGCGTGAAAACTTTGCATCCGCGCGTGCACGGCGGATTGCTCTACAAACGGGCTAACCCGAAGCATGAAAAGGAAGCGCGCGAACAAGGTTTCGAGCCGATCGATCTGGTCGTGGTCAATCTCTATCCCTTCGAGCAGACAATCGCGAAACCTGATGTAACCCTGGCAGAGGCGATCGAAAATATCGATATCGGGGGTCCATCGATGATTCGAAGTGCCGCCAAAAATTATGAGAGCGTCACGGTCGTGGTCGATCCGGCAGATTACAATCTCGTGCTCGAAACCATGCGTGATAACGATGGGAAGACGACGCTGAAGTTGCGTGAGCGCCTCGCCATTAAGGCATTCGTTAAAACTTCTTCCTACGATCGCGCCATCAGCACCTTTCTGAACCAGGAGCAAACAACTGATGCCTCCTTTTCATTGACGATGCCACTGGTGGCGCATTTGCGTTACGGCGAAAATCCCCATCAGAAAGCGGCGCTCTACGGTGATTTTGATCGGCACTTTGAAAAACTGCACGGCAAGGACCTGTCGTTTAACAACATTCTCGACATCAGCGCGGCGACGAGTTTGATTTGCGACTTTGAGGAACCGACGGTTGCGATATTGAAGCATACCAACCCGTGCGGGGTCGGGAGTGATTCTGATCTTCGCCAGGCCTGGGAGAAAGCATTTGCCACGGACAAGCAGGCGCCCTTTGGCGGCATCATTATTTGCAATCGCGAGATCGATGAGTCGCTCGCCAAAGTTATCAGCGAAATTTTCAGCGAGGTAATTATTGCGCCGGAATTTTCTGGAGAAGCGCGCACGATTTTGCAGAAGAAAAAAAATCTGCGCCTCATTCGGTTGCTGGCTTCCTGTCTGGAATTATTGCCAAAAAAGGACGTGCGGTCCGTTTGCGGCGGTTTGCTGGTGCAGGACCCGGACACGGGCGCGAAAGACAAGGAACGTGTGGTTTCAAAACGCCAGCCGACTCAAAGCGAACTGGAAGCGATGCGGTTTGGCTGGCGGGTGGTCAAACATGTGAAATCAAATGCGATTGTTTACTCTGCATCTGACCGCACCCTCGCTATTGGAGCGGGCCAAATGTCGCGGGTTGATTCATCGCGGGTTGCCATCTGGAAGGCACAGGAAGCTGGGCTCTCCCTCAAGGGTAGCGCCATTGCCAGCGACGCGTTTTTCCCATTTGCGGACGGCCTTATTGCCGCCGCCGATGCCGGTGCGACCTGCGCCGTTCAGCCGGGCGGATCAATGCGCGACGAAGAGGTAATCGCGGCTGCCGACGAACGCGAGATGGCAATGATTTTCACCGGCGTCCGTCATTTTCGGCACTAAAAGAGCCCAGGCGGCTTTTTTGGTTTGGGATTTCCGCGGCGTTTTCGTCTACGGCGCTATTGTTTAAACGTAATGGGGACGACCAGACTCCACTCCCGCCCTGGTTCCGAACGCCACTCGTGAAGGGCGGAAACGGCCGCTTCGTCGAGCGATGAATTGCCGGTGGAGCGTAGCGTTTGGACTGCAACTGCATGCCCGGTAGCGTCGAACAAAACGCGAAAGCTGCCCGACCCTTGCACTCCTCCACCCAACTGTTTTGCATTCACTGGGTACCGTGGCACCGGTGCGTAAATCAATTTTGATCCGCGGAGCGGAATCTTTGCCGGCGTTGGACTTCGGGTCGCCGTTGGTGATGCCGTCGGGGTCCTCAGCGTTTGCCAGGTCGCGACCACGTTGGATGAAACTTGTGCCAGCAGGGTGCCAGCGGTAGCAGCTGGCCTGATCGTGCACGAATTGTTTCCGGCACGAAAGGAGACGATGCCAATGACCTCGCCTCGATGATTGATGACGGGTGCACCGGCGCTCGTTTTCGGCAGAGCGGGTGTCGCGTCAAACCATTCTCCTGCTTCATCGGAGAAGCGTCCGCTGATTTTTTCCTCGAGCACTACGGAGTTTGCGCGTTCGAGCGGACTGAGAACAACCGCGACAGTACCGCCGATATCTGGCAGGGCCGTCGCACTCGGCGCAAGAAACGGTGACGCCCGTGTCGTGTCAGCCTTCAAAAGAACAAGATTTTGGGCGGGCGTTTGGGCGAGCGCGCCCGAAACATTGTAAATCGCGCCATCAGCCGCTTTCGCCACCGCATTAACACCACCGGCCATCACACTCCGATCGGCAATGAATTTGCCGTCGCCGGAAACGAAGAAGCCATGGCCGTTTGCACTTAAATGCCCTGTTTCGTCGAAAACAGAGACGATTATGACAGCCGGCCGAATCGATTGCGCGACCTCGGCGAAATCACTTGTCGCTGCCGGGGAAGGCTGTGCCGAGGGTGCGACAATTGATTCGACCGGGACGGAAGATGTTGGCGATGGCGAGGGTTCAGGTGCGCGAGCCGCTGAATTCCTGCGCTCGCATGAAACGAAGGCGCACAAGGCAAGAAGGGAGTAGAACGGAAGGTGCCTCATGCGATTCATTTAACGACATTCCCGGAACGCCGCCCACTCAAGAAAAAAAGGCGCTTTCTATCGTCATCCCGAGCGACAGTCGAGGGATCCCGTCGCGCAATGGAGAAGGCTAAGCCGGCAGTCTCGTCCTTCGCATCGACGCTGTCTGAATGAGAACGCCGAGAAGCAAGAGCGCCGTAAATAACAACACTGCGCCTGTCGGTGGCAAAGTGATCGCGCTCGTAATCAGATGTGCGCCGATTAGCGACGAAATAAAAATGAGAGCCCAATCAAACAACATCAGAAGCAATATCGCGCCAATCAATCCGCCGATAATAAAAGTAAGCCAGTAATACGAGGCGTATTGCGCCATAAACGTGGCCACCAAACCAACCGCAAGCCGACCGCCGGCGAGGAAACCGGCCAGCCCGATTGCTAGTTTTTGCAGAAACAGCGCCAGTAATGCGCCAATGAAGCCAAGCAGGATTGCGAAGGTTAATTGCAACAACGGTGTTGGCTCACTCACCAGGTGCGAAGCGAGCGTCACGCCCGCCGCGAATCCAATCGCCGCCACGCAAAGCCAGAAGAGTTTGCGTCCAAAAAGCAGCACGACCGCTCCGATCACCACGCTCAGGATGGGAATGGACGCATTCATGGATGTCTTGTTGCCCCGCCCGGCCCCTGATCAACGGCTACTCTACCCGCATCCTATCGTAATTTTGTCTGCCGTTTCGTCATCCCAAGCGGAATCTAGGAGTCTTTAACTATTGGTCTGCCGAGAAAATAGCAAGAGATGAGTCGGAATGACGTATTCGCTCGACATGACAAAAATTTCAGTGTGAGTCGATCGCGTTAAGGGCCCAACAGGTCCTTCACATGCGGCCAAAAAATGATTGCGCCGATCACTGATGACGCGAGCGCAGTTATCAGCACCGCGCCGGCAGCTACATCCTTGGCGTCGCGCACTACAGGATGAAAACTCGGTGACGCCGCGTCGGCCAAAAATTCGAACGCCGTGTTTAAAGCCTCCGCCGTCCAAACGATCGAGACCGCGAGTACAATCCAGCACCATTCCGGGGGCGAAAGATGGAAAAAGAATCCGGCCGCGATCACCATGGCTGTAGCGACCAAATGAATCCACGCATTGTGCTGGCAGCGTACCATCCGGATTATCCCCGCAATCGCATGACCGAAGCTTCGGATGCGTCCCGTAAATTGAAACGGGCGAGTCTCCATAAGATTCAGCTGCCAGCGTTACGGTTTCCTCATCATCGCATCGCGTTTCGGCTTAAACTCGTTGCCTGGTTTCCATTCCGGGAAGTTGGCGCCGTTCGCGACTTCGTCGCCGACCACGAACAGAAGTTGCGCGTCCTGCACTGCGCCGGACAAGTCCCAATCCGGTTTCACTTCGTCGGAAACCTGATGGTAATCGTGGAGGTCGAATTCATCGGCCCGCAGCGGCGCGTCGGGCGCGCGCGCAACTAAATGCTCCTTGTCACCGATGTAGAGCGACGGAACCCCGGCTTTCGCAAATTCAAAATTATCCGCGCGATAAATGCTGCCTTTTTCCGGCCGCGGATTGGGAATGGCGGTGCGTCCCTGTCCTCCTGCCACCCGCGCGAGGGCATCGTCCAGAGTAGACATGCCGAAACTGGTGTCCTCGATGTCGCGCGCTTTTCCCCACACGTTCATGCTGTCGATGTTGATATCCGCCAGCGTTTTCTCGAGCGGGTAAAGTGGATGCGTGGCATAATATTTTGCCCCGAGTAGTCCCGCTTCCTCTGCCGTAGTTGCTAAGAAAAGGAGAGTGCGTTTCGCCGGTGGGTTCAATTTTGTAAATGCGCGTCCCAGCGTGATGACGGCCGCGACCCCGGAGGCGTTATCCACCGCGCCGTTGAAAATCTGATCGCCCTGCAGCTCAGGATGTTTGCCGAGGTGATCCCAATGTGCGCTAAAAATGACGTATTCTTTCCTTAACTTCGGATCGCTGCCTTCCAGTTTGCCGATAACATTGTGCGATTGGAATGAACGAACTTGCTGTTTGATATCGAAGTTCGCCTTCCCGCCGAGCGAAACCGGCCGGAAGTCTTTCCTAACCGCAGATTTTTTCAATGCCTCAAAGTCCTTTCCGCAATCAGCGAGCAATTTCTTCGCGACATCTAGCGTAATCCAGGAACGCACCGAAACCGCGCTCGCGTTCTTGTCCGGCGCGTCGAGTTCGAAATTTTCCTTCGACCAACTCGTGCGCACGACCGAATACGGATACGCCGCCGGCCCAGTCTCATGAATAATGATGGCTGCAGCCGCGCCTTTCTGCGCCGCAATTTCGTACTTGTACGTCCAGCGTCCATAATAAGTCATGGCGCGGCCGCCGAACATTTTTTCGTCGAGCTTGGTTGGATCGTTCGGATCCGGAATCGGGGGATCGTTAATCAACATCAGGAGCGTTTTCCCGCGCACGTCGACATCTTTGTAGTCGTTCCAGCCATATTCCGGGGCGACGATGCCGTAGCCGACGAAAACGATATCGGAGTTCTCCACTTTGATTTCGTTCTGCAATCGCGCAGACGATGCGACGTAATCATCCGGATAATTTAAGGTCGTTGTCTTTCCGCCGACGGCGAAGGACGCACTCGGCGTCGTTTTGATTCCAGCGAGTGGGACCTTTTGAAAGTAAGTGCCATCTGGGTTTCCCGGGCTCAATCCGATCTGCTCGAATTGATCGCTGATGTATTTGATCGAAAGTTCTTCACCTTTTGACCCCGGGGCGCGGCCTTCAAATTCATCCGAGGACAACATCTTGATATGCGCAAGCAATCCGTCCGGTGTGATGGTATCGAGGGCTGGTTTCAGTCGTTCCGTTTCAGGATCTGCAGCGAACGCTTTCGTGAAAAAAGTCAGGGTAGTAAGAAGAACCAAGAGTTTCATGTGAGCTCCAGTTGATCTTCTGTAACGACGGGCTACGCCGTCTGCAACTCTGGGGCTCGTTAGCCGCGGCCAGCGACCGCGGCTACAAAAAAGAGCGAGGGATGTCGATATTATGGCGACCGCGCTCGTGATGACGGTTATTTGCTCTCTAATGATGGCGCCGCCGGCGCGCTCGCCTCGCCAATCCCGATCTTTTTCAAAAATGGTTGCACGGATTGCTTACGACCGAGGAATTTTTCAATCGATTCGTTGACATCGCGCGAATCGCCCATGGCGTAGATTTCATTACGCAACCGCATTCCCGCTTGTTGATCGAAATAACCTTCCGGTGCGCTCTCGAAAACCGTTGCCATGTCCGCCGCAATCGCATCCGCCCAGGCGTACCCATAGTAGCCGGCGTCATAGCCGTTCAGATGGCCGAAATAAGACACGAAAGTTGTGCTCGGGTCGATTGGCAGAAAAACTTTCTCCAAAATCGGATTCGAAATCGCCACGCAATCATACGGAGCATTCTCCGGGTGTGGTCCGTGCAACGCGAGATCAAGCGAAGCAAAGGCGAATTGCCGTCGATAGAATACGCCCGCGGTCGCGAGTTTGGCGTCTTTCATTTTCTGAATGGTGTCGCCGGGAATCTTCTTCGATGGCTCACGGTAATCTGCCGCGAAAGAATCGAGCACATTCTTATCCCAGACCCAGTTTTGCAGCATTTGCGAGGGAGCCTCGACGAAATCGGTCGGAACGTGGGT
>QHQU01000173.1 GCA_003219925.1 Verrucomicrobiota bacterium | reverse complement strand
CGAGAATTAATTTCCAGCGCAAAGAATTGTTCATTCGCCGAGACTGCTTTGGATGGCGTTGTCTGCCATCGCATATTCCGCGGGCAGATCGTCGTTAGAAGTTGAGGCGCGATAAACTCCCACTGATGCCAGTGCGATGACTGCCAGCGCGATCATGGCAGCGCGCTGAGCGAAAAGCGCGATGATGGCCGATCCGTTGGGCGAAGACGCACGGACCAGCGCAAGAACGCGAGTGTCGAAACCGAACGGCATTTCCGCCGGTGGCGCGGGAGCTGTGGCCCCGCGAAACAAACGATCTAAGATTTCGTCCGGATTCTTCACAGCAAGCCTCCGATTTGTTTGCGTAACTTCTGGCGCGCGCGAAAGGCTCTTACTTTAATGGTGGCTGCGGTCCAACCAGTGAGCTTTTGCACTTCGGCCACGCTGCGTTCTTGGAGATAAAGCATATCGATAACCAGGCGCTCCACTGGTTTTAACATGGCGAGCAACTTTTCCACCAAATCGCGCGCGGCGAGTTTACGATCGGGGGAAAGGGCCTCGTCCGAAGCGGCGAGATTTTCCAGCATCGCAGCCTGCTCTTCGCTCAGATCGGCGTGACGCAGTTCCGGCCGCGCTTTTTCCGCCGTCAACTGATTGCGGCAGGTATTGACCGCTCGGGTACAATTGGCGGATGAGTTCGCGGGCAGCGTCGTCGTCACCGTCGCGTGCGCGGTCGACCAATGCGCGAGCGTGCTCATCGTCATCCATGCGTAGAGAAAGGTATCCACACCAAAGACCGTGACCGGAATCAAGCCGCATCGGTTACAAAAAAGTGTCATCCTGAGCGAAAACGCCAGTGCGGCTGGGAGCCGAGGGATCCCGCCATGAGATCTCAAGGTTTCGCCACGGGATCCCTCGGCTTTCGCTCGGGATGACATTTTTTTGTAACCAAAGAATGGAGTGCACGGTCAATAGCGATTAAGGCGCAATCATGCGCCGCAAAATTACAAAAACATGAAACAGAAACTGACAGTAATTGCAGCAGTCGCGCTCGGCGCTTTTAGTTTTGCGCAGGCGCAACCTCCCGGGGGGCCGCACGGCAGTTGGCATTTGAATCCACTCGAGGAAATGAGTTCAACTCTTAACCTGACGGATGCACAAAAGGCCAAGGTGCAGCCAATCGTGGATCAGGCGAAACCGCAGCTACAGGCGATCCATCAGGAGGCGATGACGAAGGCCAAGGCGGTGATCGATGCTTCGATCACGCAGATTCGTCCGCTGCTTACGCCGGAGCAGCAGACCAAGCTCGATGCCATCACTAAGGCGCATGAAGATCTGCACAACGCAATGAAGGAATTGCACGAAGCCAAGGGGAAATAACGGCGCATATCGCAGCGAGGGGAGGGGCGGCGTTCGGAAGGGCGCCGCCTCTTTCTTTCTTATTTGGATAGTTGTAGCTGCAAGTGTCTCGCTGCAGGCCAGGCACAGCAGTCAACGGACAAGATGCCCGTTAGCCCCACAGCCAGGATGGCTGTGCTACAATTACTCGAAACGCAATGCCTTAACCGGATCCAGGCGTGCGGCGAAATATGCCGGGATGAGCGCGGCGATTGAGCAAATCAAAAATGCGCTCAGACAAATCAAGGTCACATCACGTGGAATTACTTCCGCCGGGATCGATGAAAACTGGTAAACCTCGCGCGGGAAGATTTCGATGTGCAGAGTATTGGCCAGCCATTGACTAAATTCGTTGCGATAACGAATCAGAGTCATACCGAGTCCAAGTCCCGTTAGGGTCCCGAAAAATCCGACGACCATTCCCTGTCCCAAAAAAACCCAGACGATTTGGGCAATGTTCGCGCCCAGCGCTTTCATGATCCCAATTTCGCGGCGTTTCTGCACCGTTACGGTTATGAGCGTGCTCATGATGCCGAAAGCAGCGACGACCACGATGAAGAAGAGGAGAAAGAACATCACATTACGTTCGAGGCGGATCGCCTCGAATATCTGATGGTTCATGTCGATCCAGGTCCGCGCGAACTCGGGGACTTCGAGGAACTTTTCGATCTGCGCCTTCACCTCATCGACATCATAAGGATCTTCGGTTTTGACCGTGATTCCGTGAAGTGCGTCATCTAAATTATAGAGTTCTTGAGCGATGAAAAGCGGTACCAGCAGATACTGAGAATCGTGTACATAATGACCGGTCTCGAAGATTCCGGTCACTGTCAGATCCTTCGGAAGCACGACTTCGCGCAATTCTTCGATGGCCCGTTTCTCCTCATCGCCTTTGGCGCTCTCGAGTTTCTTAATTCGGTCGAGAACTAGGGAAAGATTGCCCGGCGAATAGACCGTCACCTTATCACCAACCCGCACATCTAATTGTCGCGCCAGCTCGATTCCGAGAACGGTGGTATCGCCATCAAGATCGAGGTTTCCCCATTTTACGAATTTTTGCAGAGAGATGACTCTTTCTTCCTGCTCTGGGTCGATACCGCGGATCGTGGGAGCAAGACGGCGCTCGTCATGTTCGACAATGACCTGTCCCTGGACGAAGGGCGCGGTCGCAACCACCCGGGGCGTTGCCCGAATCTTTTCTGTCAGCTCGCGCCAATTCGTGAGTGTTGTTTCCGTCGTAACCAGAATGTGGGCGTCGAAATCGATCACCTTCTGCCGTAGTTCGCGGTCAAATCCCGTCATTACTGAGATAACAAGGATCAGGACAGTGACACCGAGCATGACGCCCATCACCGAAATCAGCGTGATGACGGAAAGAAATGTGCGCTTTGGTTTTAAATAACGCAGCGCCAGAAAAAGGCTAAAGGGTAATTTCAAGACGCGCTAACGGTGCCGGTGAACGCTATTATTTCAACGCGTGGGCTTGTAATTCTTCGAGGGTAACAAACTCCAGTGCAGACGCATGGGTTGCTTCCAGATCAACCGGGCAGGCGACGCCGTGGTCGAGCGCTTCTTTCCAACGGGTCACGCAGACGCACCATTTGGCGCCCGGCTCCAGCCCGGGAAATTCCCATTCCGGATGCGGCGTGACCAAGTCGTTTCCTTGCAACACTGAAAAATCGAGAAAGTCCCGAGTTACCTGAGCGCAAACGGTGTGCAACCCAACATCACCGGGGCCGGTGCGACAGTAGCCGTCGCGATAGAATCCGGTGAGGGGATCGCGGCAGCAACATTGCAGTTCGGTGCCGAGGACATTTGTGGGCATAGGAAGATGATAACGGCGCCTCCGCCTTTGTCATCCCCGAGCGGAAACCGAGGGAGCCCGTGAAGGTTATCTTTAAGATTTCGCTGCCGGATTTCTCGACTTCGCCCTGGGATGACGGGAGCTTTGGCACGAGGCCAGATGACAGAGAAGGTCCATGCGATCGCGTATTGGTTGCTGCCGGAAGCGGCGGCGCGTGAAGTGTTCTTGCGAGAAATTAGGAGACGGGCGAGGCAATTTGGCGCTCCGTTGTTCGAGCCGCACGTAACCATTTTTATCGCGCCGGAGAATTCGGGTGCGCCGCTCGAAGTTTTACGCGAGCTCGGACCGGTCGACATCGAACTGGCGATTCATAGCATTCGATTCAGTGAACAATTTACGAAGACGCTCTTCGTGCAGTTCGAAAGAAATAGTGTCCTGCAACAGTTAGGCGACGCGATCTGGAGAACGGAAGGCGCGCGGAACCGTTACCTGATCGACCCGCATCTGAGTTTGCTGTATGCAAAATTACCGTCAAAGACCAAGCAAAGACTAGCGGACAACATACGGCTGCCATTTCGCAAAGTTGGTTTTACCTCGATTTGTGTGATGCGATGCGCTCGTCCCACGACGAGGGCAATCGAAGTCGAGCAGTGGAAATTACTCGCGCCATAAAAAATAAACGCCGGAAGCATTTCGCTCCCGGCGTTTCCCTTTGATCCCTAAGCTATACCAACTGGAAACACTGCGGGGGCGTAAAAGTTTCTGAAAAACTACGAGCGGTCATTTACACGAAAAGGGACGATTCGATTAATGCGGCGAGGGATTGGGGGGTGAAGCCGAGATCGTCGGCGAAGGTGCTGGCGTCGCAGACGTGCTGCTTGATTGTTTCTGCAACGCCTCCTGCAGGAGTTTCTTTTCTTCGGGGAAAGCGAAGCCGGAATTGGCGGCGTCAATGAATTCATGAGCGGCATCGGCTTTGCCATCACTCACCAAGAGCACGGCGAGGTAGAGTGCGACGCGGGCGTCGTGCAATTTCTCTGGCGGGAGTTTTTGCAAGATCACGATTCCTTCCGGAGTTCGACCCTGCGAATTTAGAGAAAGCGCTTGGGCAACGACGCAGGGCGGCTCGGTCGGCGCTTGATCAAAGGCCTCTTTGGCAACGCGCTGACCTTCGCTTTGGTTGCGATCGAGGATAATCGAGAGACGGGCATATTCCGCCGCAATCAGCGGTTCTTCCGGAGAAGTTTCGTGCAGGCGCATGGCGGTGAGACACAGATTAGGGAGATCATTGCTGGCACGATAAATCTCAAACAAGGCATCGAGCGCTTCCCGGCGGCTCAATGGATTATGGGCGACGCGCAACCAAAGTTGCTCCGCCTGGCTCGGCAGATTCCATTTCGAAGCCAGGCGAGCAAGCCGAATTTCATGCTCGGGATTTTCTTCGCACGCGCGCTCGGCATCGTGCCAGAGAGAAACAGATTCCGCATCGGCGCCTTCCTGGCGAGACTGCTGCCTGGCATATGCCTGATAGGCGAGCCCTAAATATTCAGAGTCGCCCCAGTTAGTGCTTTTTGTCCAACGACGAAGGCGCGACCAATTTTTTTGCGCGGCAAAAGCATCGGCGACTTCGATTGCCGGCGGAGGATTAGCGGTTTTTTCTGGCGGCAACTTCTCCATCCAGCGCAAGACTTCGGCGCTCATGCCATTACCATTCATCCATGCCATCAGCGCGGCGAGATCCTCGGGTTGCCGCGCCGCCAATGGTTTCACTTTCTCGAGTAATGTTGCTAGTTTCTTTTGATCGAGTTTTTTGTAAAAATCCAAGCAAAGCAGGTCGTCGGCGAAAGTGACCTGTGGGCTCAATTGCAGTTCTTGCGCGAAACGATCGGCTGCCTTGAGGTCGTTGTGCCGGATTGCGTCATTTAGCAAAGCGCGAAGAGATCCGGCGCGAAACGGAGCGCTTTTGGCGAGCTGCTCGAGGGCTTCCCGCGCCTGCGCGTTTTTCTGCGAATCGGGTGATTTGATCCGAACGGCGGCAAGGTTGTATTGATACGTTTCGTTGCGCGGTTCCTTTTCCAAAGCTGCGGCGAAATGGCGTTCCTGGCTTGCTTCATCGCCCTGCGCACGCGCCAACCATCCGGCAACCACATGGTAAGGCGCGCTTTCGCGGTTCTCCTTCGGCACGCTATCGAGTGCTTTGCGGGCTGCATCGAGCTGCCCGAAACGTAAAGCGGCCGAGGCGAGATTGAGCTGGCTATCGATGTCGCGCGGCTGCAAGCGTGCGATCTGCGCGCGCCAGACAACAGTTTCGGCGCGATTTTGTTTCTCGGTTGCTTCGGCCAGAATTTGATAGGCCGCCAAAGAATCACGATCGATCTGTAGC
>QHQU01000187.1 GCA_003219925.1 Verrucomicrobiota bacterium | reverse complement strand
CGCATTCGTCGAGGCGGATCCACAAGGCACGATATCGAAATGGAAAGAGCGGCGCGGCGATCCCTATCCGCGCGTCGTCCGGGTCGCCGATTCCGCCGAAATAGAAGGAGCGCTATCCCGCCTAGAGGCTGAGGGAACCTGGCTCGGGATCGTCGATACCGCCGCCACGAACAATGCACTGGCCATGCGCGCCATCGCGAGGGCCGATCTTTGCCTGATCCCGGTGCGTCCGAGTCCGGCCGACATCGAAGCTGCGATACCGACGCTGATTGCCATTCGTAGGCTCAACCGCCGATTTGCTTTCGTCCTCAATCAGACGCCACCGCGGGGCTGCCGCTTGAGTGAAGCTGCAACGTCGCTCAATTCGCTCGGGGTGCTTGCGCTTCCCTATATCGGACAGCGCAATGACCATCAGGACGCGCTTGGGGCAGGACTAGGCGTGACCGAGTTTGCACAAGAGGGAAGAGCCTCGGAGGAAGTTCGTGAGCTGTGGCGCTGGGTCTTGAAAAAGCTTGTCGAGGGGTCGTTAGATCATGAGCCACACGCAAAAAAGGCAGCGTGCTAGCCATACGCGCTGTGGGCGACGCTCGCTCGTGGAGCTTACCGCGGCGGCGAGCCGAGCCGTTGACGATGGCCTGTTTGTGTTGTCCAGCGGGATTGCTGCTTCCAATCCGCAATCGGAGCACACAGGCGAGAAGACGTCTGATCAAACAATCCTTGCAAGGCAAGCGACGGCTCCGAGTCCCGTTGCGGTGCTTGAATCTCGGAATGCGGCGGCGCCGCGCAAGGACGAACTCCTAGATTCCGACACTACCACCGAGATGATGGTGAAGATTGCCAAGGACTATCAAAACAGAGCTTTTGAAAACATCAAAGCCAGCCTGAATGCTGCGTTGGACCATGCAAAGGACCTCGTAGAGACACGGGTGGGAGGCGAAGCGGCGTCGAAAGACATCGGCGGTTCCAGTCTTGAAAGCAATTTTTTGACCGTTCTCAAAGAAGCCGCAACGGAGTTCCGCGCGGATGCGGTCGAATTGATTGTGCAGAAGGAACCAGCCGACAGCGCAGGGCAGCCGCAACCGCGATACATGCGGCGGCTCACTGACGAGGCGGTCAGATTGCTGGACGATCTTCGGAGCGGCAAGCTGGAGAATCAGGCGAACTTCATCCTGAGCGAATGCTTCAGAGAAGCCGCCAGCGCGTTCTCTATGATCAATCAGCAGCTCAAGCGCGACGGCTATGCCGCGAGCATTGATCCATCAATCTTCATCTGGCTTGCCAATATCACCGAACCGGAGACGCGCGACACCGGGACCATGCGGCTTGAGATCGTACCCAACCACCGAGGTCGTCCGAGCACGTACGCGCGCCAGGTCGCTCAATTCATCTGGCACCTTGTCGAGGGGCAGGGCTGCCGGCGACAGGCCGCATATCGGGGGGCGCTCACGAAGTTCACCGTAAGCGCGAGTTTCGCCGAGAAGGCCTATGCCTTTTGGGAGCCGATCTTCAAACGGGCGGGACCGCACGTGAAGATGCTGACCCGCATTTCAGATCCAGAAATGTAAAGCTAAGCAGCGCGGGCATTTGGCGTCCGATTTGACTGAGGCCGACGCCCCGGCGAGGACCGCCCGGCAACTTCGTCCGAGCTTTGGACGAAGAGGACGCTGACGTTGGGGCCGCTCCTGCATGGCCCATGATTGCGCTGATAAGGGCCGGAGCGAAGCCGGCTGATCTGCCGGTGCAGACGCCGACCAAGTACGAGCTGGTGGTCAATCTGAAAACCGCCAAGGCGCTCGGCCTCGATCTGCCGGCATCGGTGCTCGCCCGCGCGGACGAATTGATCGAATAGGGTTTGCTTTGCTGCGATGCATGAGTCTGGAAATGGCAGATAGTGTTGCAAAAGTCCCAAAACGCCGTGCGGCTAAATTTCCGCTAAACGACAAAACAAACGACAACCGTCGATCGATGTAGCCTCAGACGCGCCACCGAAGTCGCCAGTGAGTTCGCCACACAATGAAGTGGTCCCCCACATCAATGTTCGATCGCCGCGCCTACAGCCCGGAAAATTTGTGATCGGTGAGGCAAAAAGACTTTTGCAACAGCAAAGGGCCGTGACTGGGCCGATGCCAGGAGCCGTCATGAACCGTCGCGCCTGAGCATTATTGCGGGCCAGCCGCAGCACCTTGCGGTCAGCTCCAAAATCTGTTGCTCGACGGCCTCGCGTGCCTTGAGCAATGGATCTACCGCAGCAAAAAGTTCTAACCGATCCTCGGCCAACTGCGCGGCGCGCACAGCAAACATGTTCATCTTTGCTCGTCCGATGACGAGCCCAAGATTCTTGAGGAGCCCTCGGATCTGATTTTCAATACCCCGCTTGATCTCGACGAGCAAGCTCGACTGACAAGAAGGGCTTTGGTCGCATGACTATCGAGATCTTTGACGCAAACCTCCTTGTACCAACCACATTGCATGATACGCGCTATGCCTACGGCGTCGTTTCGGTCGCTCTTGTTGATCTGCATCTTCAGAGCCGCCTTCGCATGCCTGGCGTCAATGCAGATGATGGGCAACCCCATCTTACTCAGCTCGGTCCACAACCATGTCGACGTTGCTCCGGTCTCGAGCCCAATCCGAACGACGTGTGGCGCGTGCAATTTGATGAATGTCGCGATCGCCTCCGGGTCGGAAGCAATCACCCCTTCGCGCTCGACCTTTCCTGTCCGATCGACGATGCAGATCGAAGTCAGTTTCAGCGACACGTCTAGTCCGACATAGTGTTCCATTGCGTCTCTCCATCATTGCAAGGCCCATGAGGTGGGCCTCGTCGATTCCTGGAGAGCTGATTCCCAGAGCCTCAATATGGCTCCGGCCCGGAATTACCCCATGTGTGAAAACGGTGCGCTTGATGGCGCCGAGAGTTTAATGTTTTGCTTGCCGTAACAGCTCCTCCATCTGGCGCCGTTCCTCCTCCACGCGAGAACGATCGACGGTCTGTATATCTTCTAGACGTTCGGGCGCAGTCAGCCGCCCGGCCTCTGCCACCAAGCGGTGATGAACCTGCTCCTCTTTCGGTCGTCCCCAAAGCTCTGGATGCAAATATCTTCCCTTGTCTTCAGTAGGTTTTTCCTCCTCCACCGCTATTCGGTTAGCGACTGCCCATGGATCCCGCCGTATTCCAGTTACCTGCCAAGAGACTCTGACCCGCGCGTGATCGGTTTTGATTGTGAACTGGTTGTTGCTTATTTCCTGCCCCACAATTGCCTGCGCAAATTGGCCAATCACGGTCAATTGGTAGCGAAAGTCCTGGTTGAGAGCTTCAAAGTAGTACGGCAACGAGACAGTTGCCTCACCGTTGGCATCAGTGGTGACATTGCCGTTATGGACGTTAAGCATGTCCGGGGACTCGACGAAAGAGTGGCGGAGGTACTTGTTTTCCGGGTCGAGGGGATGGTCAACCATGAAGCCACCGCCACTCTTGAAAATAGCGCCGGCGATCGCGAGGTTTCCGGCGATGCCGA
>QHQU01000186.1 GCA_003219925.1 Verrucomicrobiota bacterium | reverse complement strand
TGCCCTTGCTGAAATCGCCGGCGGACTCGCGCGCCCCGCGAGTGTGACCGGCATTGTCACCACCGAGCCAAAAATCGAAGCGACCGGCAACGCCAGTTTCCTTATGAGAATGCATCAGGCGAAAATTGCCGGCCAGAACTTTGAAACGAACGCTACGGTTTTCGTTCGCTGGCGCGGCCGGCCAAACGTGGGCGATGAAGTGGCACTTTTTGGCACTTTCCAACCAATCGAGCCGCCGCGAAATCCCGGCGAATTCGATATGCGCGCCTACCTCGCGCGACGCGATGTGAAAAATTTATTTATCGTTCGGTATCCGGAAAATGGTCGGATTCTTGCGCCGGGGAGCGGATTTTCTGTCCTACGGGCAGCAGCTCGCTCCCGCGAATGGATGCAGCGCATCCTTAGCCGCGACCTCGAAGACTCGCCAGATGTCGTCGGACTCATTTGCGGTACCGCGCTCGGGCTTCGCCATCAAACGCGCGATGATATCGAAGAGCCGTTTCAACAAACGGGAACGTTGCATCTGTTTGCGGTTGCTGGGTTGCACGTTGGCATTGTCGCGCGATTACTCTGGACTCTCGCGATGGTAATGCGCCTGCCGCGCAAGCCCGCCACTGCTCTGATCATTCCTCTCCTTTTCTTCTACGCTGCGATCACAGGCCTGCATACTGCGAGCGTTCGTGCCGCGGTCATGAGCGCGCTGCTGCTCGGTGGAATATTCTTTGATCGAAAGGTTCTTGCTCTGAACAGCCTGGCTGCGGCCGCATTTCTCATTTTACTCTTCGATTCAAACCAGTTTTTTACCAGCGGGTTTCAACTGTCGTTCGCGGTGGTGGCCGCCATCATCCTCCTGGCCGATCCAATGTTTGTTCGCTTTGAGCGAATCGTTGCCCCGGATCCATTTTTGCCACCTCCACTCTTGAGTCGGATGCAGCGGATCTATGCTGCGATGGGGCGTGGTCTCGCTCGCGGCGCATCAGTTTCGCTGGCAGCCTGGATTGGATCGTTGGCGCTTATTTATTGGTATTTCTATCTCATAACGCCGATATCGCTCCTAGCCAATCTCGTGGTGGTACCGATCGCTTATTTTGTTCTCGCGCTCGCCATGTTGTCGCTGATCGCTGCGCCGCTTTCCTCCGGGCTCTCAATTGTTTTTAATAATGCCAACTGGTTGACGTCGCACGCGGTTCTCTACCTCGTTAATCTCTTTGCTTTGCTGCCGGGCGGACATGTTTACCTGCCCCGATTTACTGAACGACCTGCCCCGATCATGATCACCGTTCTCGACGAAGGCACCGGCGGGGCCGCGTACGTTCGTGCGAATAATCACGATTGGTTAATCGATTGCGGCGGCCAACGAAATTACGAGCACACCCTGAAATCGTTCCTGCACAGTAAGGGCATCAATCGCATCGAAGGCATTCTGCTCACCCACGGAGATGCACAACACATCGGCGGTGCCGCTGACACTGTCGCTGATTTCGCCCCGCACGAAATTTATGATAACCCGCTTGATGTTCGCTCTGCGGTCCAACGCCGATTATCTGAGGCGCTTCAGCTCGCGAGAATAAAACCGCGACACTTAGTCCGTGGCGATTCGCTTTTCTTTGGCAGCGACGTGCACGCGGACATATTTTACCCGACCCCGGACCTTAAGATTACTGCGGCGGATGACGCGCCATTGATTGTGCAACTCGTTATCGAAAACGTTCGTGTGCTTTTTGAGTCCGACGCGGGCGCCAACGCGGAGGCGGCGCTGCTCGAAGCAGGTGACAATTTGCAGAGCGACATTTTGATCAAGGGCCAGCATCATTCTGGCGGCTCGGGCACCGCCCGATTTCTTGAGGCGGTAAAACCAAAAGTCATCATTGCTACGTCGCGTCCATCTCCCATCGCGGAACAGATCACCGAGGAATGGACCAAGGAAATCGCGCAGCGTGGCATCAAACTTTTCCGCCAGGACCAGACCGGCGCGGTCGAAATTCAGTTCGGTAATGAAGGATGGCGAACACGAGCTTACCTGACTGGCGAAACTTTTCGCAGCAGCAGTCGATGAACGGAAAGTCCGCGAGCGACATATTTCTGTTCGAAGCTAGTGGGTGGAAAATGATATTGCTCGCGCGAGATGACAAATATGTCGGTGGCAGCGATCACTCTTTCGATCTGGTGAAAGTAATCCGCGTGATCAGTGGCAACGTGAAATAAGCCTCCCGCGATGAGGGCGCGATGAATGGAGGATAAGAATTCGGGGGTAAAAGCACGCCGCCGGTGATGTCGCTGTTTTGGCCACGGATCGGGGAATAGGAGGTGAAACGTCGTAACGGAGCCGGGCGCCAACAAGTGCGTTACTGTAAAGTCTGATTCCATTTGCAATGCCCGCGCGTTTTTCAGATCCAGTCGCGCAACCTTGCGGCAAACACTCCGCACTCGTCCCAGCAGCCGTTCGATCCCGAGAAAATTGTGCGTCGGATTTTCCTGCGCCAGAGCGGCGAGAAACGCACCGTCGCCGCAACCGAGATCGATCTCGAGCGGAGCAAGGCGCGAAAAAACTTTGTCGAACTCCAGTGCGCTGGTCAGAGATTTCGGCACATATTCGACGGCCGCTTCGTCTGTGTGCAGTTTAGCTCGGCCCCGCATGTGATTGAGTGGAAGACAGGCCTCCGGCCTGTCCGGCGGTCATAGACCGCCGCTACAGAAATTTCAACAGGCGGAAGCTTGTTTGCCGGACACGCCCGAGGCCCGTCTTCCTCCTCGTTCGCTCCCACAATTTCTTGCCTCTTCGCTTTGATTTCCAGATCGTTATTGCGAGAAGACACCGTTCCGGATTAAATTGCGCTTGATGAGCTGGAGCAGAGAAGAAGCTCTTACCGATCCTGCGGTGCGAGAGCCGATGATGTTCACCTCGGAGTTTCGATTTCGCCTCCGCGATATTCCGACCGAAATTATTCTACGGCTTTATCGCCCGCTCCATTCCGGTAGAATTGTGGTTCGGCGAAGCCACGATCTATCAATCCCACAAGTCGCGGCTCCGGCGCCGGCCGCCCATGTTGATGACGGCGATAGCGAGGGCGACGCCCTGCACGCCGTAGTGGACGAAATGGTTTCGCTGTATAACGCGGCTCGCGCACAAGGCCTGACGCCGGATATCTCCTGGCTCAAACCTAACGAGCATTTTCCCGACTTGTGAGTCACTGAACTCCGCAATAAAGCCGGGTCGGTTCTCGCCGTTGCACTTTCTGGAGACCTCGTTACCTGGGCCCATTTGATGGAGCGTCCCTACTTTGGCAGCGGCAGCAGCGCCGGCTTGGACGTCAGCCCCTGCTTGAAACATTCCCACTCACGCGCTGTCTAATTCGCCATGAAACGCCTCATCCTGCTGGCTCTTATTTTCCTGGCGCAGCTGCTTCTGGCCGATCCACTCTCGCAAACGCGCACCGCTGTCTTCGCCGGCGGCTGCTTCTGGTGTATCCAACCCGCCTTCGATAAGGCACCCGGTGTAATCAAAACTGTCGTCGGCTACTCTGGGGGAACCGAGCCAAATCCGACCTACGCACTTGTCGGCTCCGAAAGGACAAATTATCGCGAGTCCCTTGAAGTCACCTACGATCCCGCTAAGATCAATTTCGACCAGCTACTCGATAT
>QHQU01000185.1 GCA_003219925.1 Verrucomicrobiota bacterium | reverse complement strand
CTGCTGCGCGAGCTGCGGCCGGACGTTATCCTCACCCAAAAATTATGCGACGTCTGTGCAGTTGGCTACGGCACGGTCGCGCGCCTGGCCGAAACGTTGCCCGGCCCGCCTCAAGTTGTTAATCTGGAGCCTTCAAGTCTCTCCGACATTTTTGACGATATTCGTCGGATCGCGCGGGCGTGTGATGTAGCGAAACGCGCAAAAGAGCTGGTCGCAAAGTTATCGGCACGCGTGGAGGTCGTTCGTGAGCGAGCGGCACATGTCGCCGTTCGGCCTCGATGTTTTCTCATGGAATGGGTCGACCCGCCGTTTTGTTCCGGGCATTGGGGACCGGAATTGGTTGAGATCGCTGGCGGACACGATCCCTTAGGCCGCAAGGATCAACCCTCGGCGCAGATCGATTGGCAAGAGGTGCTGGACGCGCGGCCGGAAATCATCGTCCTCGCGCTTTGCGGCTACAATGTCGATCTGGCGCAGCGCGATTACGAATTGTTACGAGAATTTCCTGGATTTGATTCAATGCCAGCTGCGCAGGCCGGCGAGATTTATCTGGTTAATGCGAGCGCTTACTTTGCGCGCCCAGGCCCGCGGATTATCGACAGCATCGAAATTCTCGCCGGGATATTGCATCCAAAAGAGTTTCCCGAATTCGCGTCTCGTCACACTCAGGCTCGGCGCGTTACGCAGCATGACCTTTCCGCGTCTTAAGACGCGATGCCATCGTTTTGGCAGCGGTCAGCCACTACAACCTTCGCCTGAGGCGATAGAACAGCGTTTGTGGAGTGCGGTGGGAAGCGCAGCGCCACACCGCTTTTCCCTCGCGGGCACTCACGGATCACCAAGCGCTCAATGCACCCGAAATGACAGCTGTGGAAAGCGCCGTCGTCGCTTCGCTTGCCGGCGCAGTCCAAAATGCGGCTTGCTACCCACAATGATGCAATCGTCAGGGTTATCTACTCGCGCTTGAATTATCGCCAAAACGCGGGAAGCGCGGGCGATAAATAAGGCGCTCGGTGAGGCGGGCTTTCCGCAAGCCGGAGTCGTTAGGCCGGAAGCAGAGGCGTTTGTTATTGCGCGCGACCGCGATAATTCGGCCGTCGGCCATGACTTCGGCCACGCGAAGATAGTTGATGACGGTGTAATAGTAATACTCACCACGCTCTGCCGGATGGACATCGCGTGCGTCAGCGGTGGGGCAAGTAGAGACTTCTTGTTGCCGATAAACAACGGGAGCACCGATGCGAAGTGCTGGCTTGAGCGAGGTGCGTTGCCAGAATGAGGTGTCGGAGAGCAAGGCCCCAGCCGCGAGCAACGTGACGAGCAAGGTGAGGAGAAGCAGGAGAGTCACAGATTCTCTCCAAGCAGACGGTGTGCCCTTTGGTGGCTGCAAGATCGACAATCGGGCGGGTAGAGCCTATCGCGGCCAGACGCACAAGTATTTCAAAGTCGATGCTGGAGATTGTCGGTTGCTAGTGATGGCGTCCGTCTCTTCGACAACGGCAACGTTTTTGGAGTGCGGTGGGAAGCGCAGCGCCACACCGCTTTTCTTTGCTCAGCTTCGCGGCTAAGAGGTAGATCGCTTAAGCACGCGGATAACTTTGAGGTATCGCCAGACTGGTGTTCGGCGAACGCAAAAGTTGCAAGCAAAGCGGCGTCGCGCTGCGCTTGCCACCGCAGTCCAAAAAAATGCGCCAAGAGGTGTCCTGAATGCCTTCGCTCGTTCGTTGTCCTAATAAAGAACGAACTCAATAACGGGAGGCAAAAATATGAGGACACAGATAATGGAAAAAACCGACGGAGTGTCAGACCATGAAATCGTGTCGCACACCGATTGGCTGGTGGCGCGGAAGGATCTGCTCAAACGTGAGAAGGAACTAACCCGTTTACGCGATCAGCTGAGCGCTGAACGCCGCGCCCTGCCCTGGGTAAAGATCGACAAGGAATATATCTTCGACGCGCCGGAAGGGAAGGTAACGCTAGCCGATCTTTTCGCGGGTCGTAGCCAGCTCTTTATCAAGCACTTCATGATGGGGCCCGGACAAGCCACGCAATGCGTCGGTTGCTCGCTCGAAGTCGATCATCTCGAAGGGATTCTCGTTCATCTGCAAAACCACGATGTCAGCTACGTCGCTGTAGCGCGGGCGCCGATCGAGGAGATCGAGATTGTGCGCAAGCGTATCGGATGGAAATTTCCTTTCGTCTCGTCTTACCACTCGGAGTTCAACTACGACTTCAACGTCTCTTTCACCCGTGAGGACGTCGCAAGTGGTCGGACGCTCTATAACTTCAGCCGAGCGCCAGAATGGGCGGCTGAAATCGAAGATCTCTCTGGCGACAGCGTTTTCTACAAAGATGAGGCCGGTCAGATACTTCACACTTACTCAACCTTCGGACGCGGCGGAGAAGAGTTCCTCGGGATTTACCGGATTCTCGACGTGATGCCGAAGGGGCGCGATGAGAATGGACCATATCGTAGTCTCGCCGATTGGGCGAGACCGCGGAACATGTACGGCAAGGGCGGAAGCGTGGAACCCAACGGCCGCTACCACGAACCAGCCTGCGCCTGTACGATCCATCAATCAGCAGCCGCGTGAAGTTTCTATGAACCCGGGCTGCTGTTGCTGCGAAAATTCCAGACTGCGGACATTCCCGCGCCGCTGTGCCGATGTATTGGGCTGGATCATTCCGGGCGTAATCATGGCGATGTTGCCCAAATGCCCGATGTGTCTGGCGACATACATAGCGATTTGGACTGGAGTTGGGATTTCACTCTCGGCTGCGACACATCTGCGCGTGGTAGTTCTCGTTCTGAGTGTCGGATTGGCTTTATTTATGGCAGCGAAGAACACCAGCCGCTTGATTCGCAAATTTGGCCGGTAAAAAATAATCGGGGAAAGGACATTATGTTAAAAGATAGTAAGGCATTCAGCGGTTTTTCGACGGAAGACATTCCCAAGACAAAAGAATTCTATTCTGCAACACTCGGCTTGGACGTTACGGAATCTCACGGCGTCCTCACGTTGCACCTCGCCGGTGGCAATAATGTTCTCATTTATCCAAAGCCCAACCATCTTCCGGCCACCTTTACCGTTCTGAACTTCCCGGTGAAAGATGTCGATCGTGCGGTCGATGAACTGACGAGGCGAGGGGTCCGCTTCGAGATCTATGATCTGCCCGATCTCAAGACAGACAAGAAAGGCGTTATGCGTGGAAATGGTCCCACCATTGCCTGGTTTAGGGATCCCGCAGGGAACATTCTCTCCGTGATAGAACAAACAGGAGAATCGTGACGCCAGCGCAGGCGTTCGTGGAAAGGCATTTCTCGGTCGCGGAAATAGGTGGCGTTTTTTGGAGTGCGGTGGGAAGCGGAGCGCCACACTGCTTTTCTTCTGCGAAAAGGCTTAGCGCGCGGGAAAAGCGCCGTCGTCGCTTGGCTTGCCGGTGCAGTCTAAAAAAAGTCGACAAAAAGATGTCCTAAAAGGATTCGCTCGTTCGTCGTGTCATTGAAAAGCAAAACAACATCTCAACCAAGAAACAAAAGCATGAATACGCAAACCGAAACCAAAACTGAATCGAGGAGTGGAAAGAACAACGGTGCACCAGCGAGCATCGTCTGGTTCGAAATTCCGGCCGACAATGTCGAGCGCGCGCGAACGTTTTACGGCAAACTATTTGGCTGGAAGATCGACAAGTTCCCGGGCGCGCGAATGCCTTATTGGATCGTCAATACCGGGAGTGACGATCCCGCGCGAAACGGCGGAATGATGGAGCGCCAGTTTCCGGAACACACGATCA
>QHQU01000057.1 GCA_003219925.1 Verrucomicrobiota bacterium | reverse complement strand
GTTGCGCATCACCGCCTTCGCCGATCGCTTACTCCACGAACTCGAAGGGCTCGACTGGCCGGCGGGAATTAAATTGTTGCAGCGAAATTGGATCGGAAAAAGCGAAGGCGCGGTAATCGATTTCAAGATCGACAAGCACGAACAAAAAATACGGGTGTTTACAACCCGGCCGGACACGCTTTATGGCGGAACTTTCCTGGTGCTCGCGCCGGAACATCCACTTATCGATCTCATCGTGACCGAGGAGCAGTGGCCGGCGATCCGCGAATATCGCGAGAAGACCGCACGCAAAAGCGAGCTTGAACGAGCGGAACTTACGAAGGAAAAGACCGGCGTTTTTACCGGCGCCCATGCCATTAATCCAGCGAATGAACAGAAGATCCCGATCTGGATCGCTGATTATGTGCTGCTCGGCTATGGCACCGGCGCGATTGGGGGGGTGCCGGCACATGACGAACGTGATCTGGAATTCGCGAAGAAATTCGATCTACCGATTGTCGAGGTTGTTCAGCCGCTGAGCAACGAGCCGGCGCTTGGATTCGTCGGCGAAGGAATCGCCATTAATTCGCCAATCATCGATGGCCTGACGACGGCGAAAGCGAAAAAGAAAATCACGAAGTGGTTGGAGGAACGGGGTAAAGGCAAGGGCGCGATCAATTACAAACTGCGGGACTGGCTTTTTTCGCGCCAGCGTTACTGGGGCGAACCGTTTCCGATCTTCTGGGAAAATGGCAGGCATCACTCGTTAAGCGAAAGCGAACTGCCGCTCGTTCCGCCGGAACTTGAAGATTACAAACCGACCGGCACCGGTGAACCGCCGCTGGCGAAAGCGAAAGATTGGATTCGCTACTCCAACAAAGCGACGCGCGAGACCAACACCATGCCGCAATGGGCCGGTTCCTGTTGGTATTACCTGCGTTTCTGCGATCCGGCTAACGAGTCGCGGTTCGTCGGAGAAGAGGCCGAACGCTACTGGATGGGCGGAAAACAGGCGGGCGGGGTCGATCTTTACGTTGGCGGGACGGAGCACGCCGTCCTGCACCTTTTATATGCGCGCTTTTGGCACAAGGTGCTTTTTGATCTCGGCCACGTTTCGAAACCGGAGCCGTTCCAGCGTCTGGTGAACCAGGGAATAATCCTGGGCGAAGACAACCGCAAAATGTCGAAGCGCTGGGGCAATGTCATCGATCCACTCGATGTCATCGCCGAGTACGGCGCGGACGCCTTTCGCTGCTACGAAATGTTCATGGGCCCGCTCGAGCAGATGAAGCCGTGGAGCATGAAAGGAGTGGAAGGCCTCTCGCGTTTTCTCGCCCGCGTCTGGCGTTTGCTCATGGACGAAAATCAGGCCGGCGAATGGCAGTTATCACCGCGGGTGCAGGATGTGGCGCCCGAGAAATCGCAGCGAAAAACCCTGCACGCCACGATTAAGAAAGTGACCGAAGACATCGAGTCTCTCTCTTTCAACACTGCCATTTCGCAAATGATGGTTTTTGTCAATGCTTTCATCAACGCGCCATCCGTTCCGGTTTCTGCAATACGAACGTTCTTGATTTTGCTCAGCCCGTTCGCGCCGCACATCGCGTCAGAGCTGTGGGAAAAAATGCGCGAGAAATTCACCGTTACGCCCGCTGACCTGACTGATCAATCTTGGCCGGAGCATGACGAAGGACTGCTCGTGGAAGACGAGGTCGAGATCATCGTGCAGGTAAACGGCAAAGTGCGCGATAGGTTCCGCGCCCCGCTTGGGGCAAATGAAGAGGAATTGAAGGCAACCGCGCTGGGGTTGCCGAAAATGCGGGAACTGCTCGCCGGCAAACAAATCGCGAAGGTCGTGGTTGTTCCGAACAAGCTTGTCAACCTCGTGACGAACTAGCTATTTGAATATTCCATGTGGAAGGAATTCAAAGAATTTGCAGTCAAAGGTAACGCCATCGACCTGGCGGTTGGCGTCATCATCGGGGCAGCGTTCGGAAAAATTGTCACCTCCATCGTGGAGGATCTTCTCATGCCGCCGTTGGGCAGAGTTCTCGGTAACCTTAACTTCGCCGATTACTATTTCCCGCTCTCGGACAAGATCACACCAGGGATGTCGCTGGATGCAGCGAAGAAAGCCGGCTTCCCCGTATTTGCCTACGGCAATTTCATCACCGTCTTGATCAATTTCCTAATCGTCGCCTTCTGCATTTTTCTGGTGGTGAAAGCGATCAACAAATTGAAGCGCCCCAGCCCGTCGGCCGCGCCTGTAGCGAAAGATTGCCCGGCCTGCGCCATGTCAATCCCGATCAAGGCAACGCGTTGTCCGCATTGCACGAGTGATCTCGGGAGCGTCCGCGCCTAGGTGGATCGGCCACTGTGCGAGCGATGGCGAAACAATTGCGCTCTGCCCTTCAAATTAGCATCGAGGTCCGAGCCGGACTGGCACGACTGCTCGATCCACCCAACAATCACTCTCGATCGACCAACAAGATTCGGTTCGGCGTACAAAGCCAGATCCGACCCTGTTCACGCTCTATCCACTCGGTTCCTGACGCCCACGGCGAAAACGCCGGCAAAATCCAGCAACCCGATTCCTGCACCAGCGCGGGAAATTTTAAACGCAACCCCGCGCCATCGTGCAAAGTCGCCGCCGGATGAAAATGCCCGATGATCTGGATGCGCCCATTTTGCTCTCGTTCGCAATCGCCGTGATGGAATTCGAACCGATCCGTAGTGAAGGAATCGCGCAGGTCCGCGGTAAGGCGTTTGATTTGAGTGTCGTGGTTGCCGGCGAGAAGAACTACGTCGCACTGCTCGCGCAGACGCGTAACCAACGAGAAGAATTCGCGGGCGCCGTTTTTGTCATGAACGAGATCACCCAGCAGAATCAGGGTGGCGGGATGATAATCGTAGAGCAATTGGCTCAATCGGGTCTCGATCGATTCCATTCCCCAAAACGGTACGAGACGCCCGGCCACGCGCTGGCTTAGCTCGAAGCCAAAGTGCAAATCGGCAATGGCGAGCCACTTTTCCTGCTCATGGAAAAGGGCCAGACGCGAATCCAGGAGCACACTTTCTGCTATTAAAGCTTGCGACTGTGAAAACGCACGCATGGGAAGAGGGGCGGAAATTAGGGCTTGCCAGCTACGGCTTCAATTCATATTCAGCGCAGATCCGAGTACAAGCGACATCGTTGCGACTTGCTCTCGCATGTCTCACCGGTGCATTTCTCGCAAGTTGCGCAACCCAACCCACGGCGAACCGCAACAGCGTGAAATCGCATCGCATGAACGTGCGCACGACGGCGTATTGTGTCCACGAGCGGGGCGGTGGCGGGCGCCGCAACGCGGTCGGCGAATATCTTTCCGGCCGAATTGTTCGGAGCGCCGCTTCTGATTGGTCGCGCTTCCCGCTCGGAACCCGCTTTAAAATCGTGGAGACCGCCGAAGAGTATGTGATCGATGATTACGGCACCGCCTTGGTCGGCACCAACACGATTGATCTGTACAAACCGTCGCGATTGGAAATGAAACGCTGGGGCGTGCGCCACGTGGATATCGATATTTTGCAATGGGGCTCGGAGGAACAGAGTATCAAAGTGTTGAAACCACGGGCGAAGCACACCACCCCACGCCGGATGCTGATCGCGCTGGCGAGCAAGAAAAAATCATCGCAACTCGCGGATCGCGAACTTTAATTCTGCCGGCAAGGTTGGCAGAATCGCGCCGCGATGAAAATTCTCGTTGTCGGCGGCGCCGGTTACATCGGTAGTATTTGCGCGGAGGTCTTGCTCGATCAAAAGCACGACATCGCCATTTTCGATAACCTAAGTGAGGGACATCGTCACGCGGTTGATCCACGGGCAGAATTTATCGAGGGCGATCTGGCCGATAGAGAGGCGACGGCCGACGCTCTGGCGCGGTTGCGACCAGAGGCGGTGATGCATTTTGCCGCCAATGCGCTGGTGGCCGAGTCGATGCAGAATCCATCGAAGTATTTTCGCAATAACATCGCAAACGGCCTCAACCTTCTCGATGCCATGATCGCAGCGGAGGTGAGATCGCTCGTTTTCTCCTCCACCTGCGCGACCTTCGGTCCGCCAGAACGTCTGCCGATCGATGAAGAAACGCCGCAGCGCCCGATCAATCCCTATGGCGAGTCTAAACTGGCATTCGAGAAAATTCTCCGCTGGTACGATGCCATTCACGGGCTCCGGTTTGTGTCGCTTCGTTACTTCAATGCCGCCGGTGCATCAGAAAAGTTCGGGGAGGATCACCGCTTCGAGACGCATTTGATTCCAAACGTGCTCAAGGTCGCGTTAGGACAAAAACCGTATGTCGAAATTTTCGGGACGGATTACGAAACGCCCGACGGCACCTGCATTCGCGATTACATTCACATTATCGATCTGGCCCACGCTCACATCCTCGCGCTCGAGGCTCCGGCCAGCGCTTTTTACAATCTCGGCACCGGCGGTGGCTCCAGCGTGCGCGAAGTGATCGAGAGTTGTCGCAAAATCACCGGGCAGCCCATTCCAGTTATGGAAAAACCACGGCGGCCCGGCGATCCGCCGCGCCTGATCGCGTCATCCGAAAAAATCAAACGTGAGCTCGGCTGGCGCCCGCAATTCCAGACTCTCGATGCCATTGTCGATAGCGCATGGAAATGGCATCAAAAATTTCCGCGCGGTTACGAAGATTAACGCGCTGATCTGGGGAGCGCAGGCTGCCAGCCGGCTCTTTTCGGCCGCTGGCCGAAAAGCTTCTGCTAAAATCGATTGTTCAAGTCGACCTTTTGTCGCCGGCAAGCTGCCGACGACTGCAGGCTAGCAGCCTGCGCTCCCCAGAATCTAACGCGCAGCGAAGTAACAAAAAAAAGGCGCCCGCTGGCGAACCAGCGGGCGCGCAATTCTAATTTTGTTTGTCGCTGATTAAGGCCTTGTTGTTGTGGTGGTCGTAGTTTCTTTTTTCTCAATCACCTCGCTGACTGGCCTCGTCAGCACGACCTTGCGAACGATCATGCGGTCGCCTTCCCTCCCGTAATAGACGGTCGCGGGCATATCCGGACGAATGGCCGACCATTCTACCGTTCTGCCCGTCGGGTCCACAACGGTGGTGCTCTTGGTGTAATAATATTTCACCGGCTCCGCCGTCGTGGAGGTGCGGACACTGATGTAGTCTGAGGCCGGCGCGGCCGTGATTGTTCCGACGCTCGTTGTCGTAGCCGATTCCGTCGTCGTCGTGCCAGTCACCGGGTCGGTGGATCTTGTTACGGTGGTGGTTTCTTGCGCCACCGCCGTGGTCAAAGCCAACGCGCTGATTGCTCCGATCGCCAACATTTTGCTTAATCTGTTGTCTTTCATGTTTGTCCTTTGCTTTGTTAAACGGATGCTCCCCGTCGTGACCAATTTTGACTGCTTTCGGACGGGTCTTATTCAACCGCAAAGAAGGTTCGTAGATTCAGAGGTCAGCGGACGCATCTCGACACGCTACGCCCCAATGATTTCCCTTCGTTTTTGAACCTGTATGCAACCCCTTACCGGATTCCGCGATTTTCTTCCCGCTTCCTGCGCGGAACGAAATTACATCTTCGCGAAATGGCGCGAGGTCGCAGGCCGTTATGGCTTCGTGGAATTCGACGGACCAGTGCTGGAAGACCTTGATCTCTACAAAAGGAAATCAGGCGAGGAGATCGTCCGGCAATTGTACGAATTCGTTGACAAAGGAGAGCGCGCCGTGGCGCTGCGGCCTGAAATGACCCCCACCCTCGCGCGGATCGTCGCGGCGGAACACCGGCAATTCCGCAAGCCGTTGAAATGGTTCTCGATTCCGCAAGTGTTTCGTTATGAGCGCCCGCAACGGGGACGTTTGCGCGAGCATTTCCAGCTCAACTGCGACATCGTCGGCGAAGAATCCGCCGAAGCAGACGCAGAATTGATCGCGCTGGCCATCGATGTCGTGCGCGTCTTTGGTTTTACCTCGCAGGATTTTGTTGTGCGCATTAGCGACCGGGAGTTTTGGACGGAATTACTCAAGCTCGAGAAAGTGCCGCCTGATCGCTGGGAAGAAATGTTGCAAACGATCGATAAATCGGAGCGCGAGCCGCGAGAAAAAACCGGGGAACGACTCGGGAAATTAGCGGGACCGGTGTTCGAGATTTTCGAGAAAGGCGGCGAAAGCGCAAAGCTCAACAACATAATGGAAAGCCTGCGGCTGCGCGGTCTCGCCGATTTTGCCAAAATTGATGTCCGAATCGTCCGCGGTCTCGCCTATTACACTGGAATCGTTTTCGAAGTCTTTGATCGCGCAGGCAAGTTTCGTGCAATTGCCGGCGGTGGGCGATACGACCAACTGATTGGCCAACTGAGCGATAATGCCGTTTCCATGCCCGCGCTGGGCTTCGCCATTGGCGACGTCGTCCTCGGTGAAATGATTCGCAGCCACGCCGCTGCTCGCGCGCAAATGGAAAAAACGATTGAGACCGAACGCGCGATCGAGATTTATGTGGTCATCGCGAAAGAAGAACAGCGTGGAAATGCCATTGCCATGATGCAGCAACTGCGTGATCGCGGATACCGTGTCCATTACTCCTTGGCGGCGGCGAAAGTAGCGCGCCAATTCCGATTGGCCGAGCAAAGCGGCGCGCGCCTGGCCGTCGTTTTCGGCGACGAATGGCCGCAAGTGGGAGTGAAAGATCTCGTCAGCGGCAAGCAGGAATCCGTCGCGCATGAAGAATTATTTGCGCGACTCGCTGCCTTCCCGACTTTGTCATCCCGAGCGTAAGTCGAGGGATCCCGCGGCGATTCCTTAAAGGTTGCGTAACGAGATTCCTCGACTTCGCTCGGAATGACAGAACAAATGTACCGCACCCATCATTGTAACGAACTGCGCAAAATCGATATCGGCCGTGAGGTCAAACTGGCCGGCTGGGTGGCGGTGCGGCGCGATCATGGCGGCGTCATTTTCATCGATCTGCGCGATCGCGAGGGATTAACTCAGGTGGTTTTTCGCCCGGAAGAAAACGCTGAAGTAGCAAAGCAATCCCACAGCTTGCGTACGGAAGACGTCATTCAGGTTTGCGGAAAAGTCGCGCCGCGTCTGCCTGGCACCGAAAACCCAAAGCTGGCGACCGGCGACATCGAAGTGCTCCCGCAATCGCTCACGGTTTTGAATCGCGCCGAGAATCTCCCGTTTCAGCTCGATGCCGAACTGAGCAATGAAGATCTCGAGCTGACCTACCGCTATTTCGATCTGCGCCGGCCGCGCCTCTCCCACAATTTGCAAACCCGGCATCGCGTCACCCAGGCAACCCGGCAGTTTCTCGATTCGCAGGGATTCCTCGAAATCGAGACCCCGATTTTGAGCAAAAGCACTCCGGAAGGCGCGCGCGATTTTCTCGTCCCCAGCCGGTTGCTGCCGGGAAAATTTTACGCGCTGCCGCAGGCGCCGCAGCAATACAAACAATTGCTGATGGTTGCCGGAATGGAAAAATATTTCCAGATCGCGAAAGCATTTCGCGATGAAGATTTGCGGGCCGATCGCCAGCCGGAGTTCACCCAGATCGACATTGAAGCGTCCTTCGTCACACCTAGTGATATTTATGCACTGACCGAGGGAATGCTGGCGGCAATTTTCAAGACTGCACGCGGGATCGAAATCCCCACGCCATTCCCGCGGCTGACCTATCGTGAGGCCATCGATACCTTCGGTAGCGACAAACCGGATCGCCGTTTCAACATGAAACTCATCGATTTCGGAGACGTCTTTCGCAGCAGTCAGTTCAAGGTTTTCCAAAGCGCACTGGCTGAGGGCGGCGTGGTCAAGGCGATCAACGCCAAGCATTTCGCCGGTATCACCATCGGCCAGGTCGATGAAATGACCGCGATCGCGAAAACGTTTGGCGCGAAAGGTCTGGCCTTCATCAAGGTGGAGAACGGCGAATGGAAATCGCCGATCGTGAAATTCTTTTCCGAGGCGGAAAAGGAATCGCTGCGCACGAGATTACAAATCGAAGAAGGCGATTGTATTTTTTTCGCCGCCGGAAAATGGGAGATCGCCTGCGAAGTGCTTGGCCGGATTCGATTGCGCATAGCAGAGATCCAAGGTTTAACTTCTGTTAAACGCCGGTCCGGCTCGGACTCCGGCTCGGACTTGGACTTTCTGTGGGTCACCGATTTTCCACTCATGCAATGGAGCGCGGAAGAAAATAAATGGAACGCGGTGCATCATCCATTCACTCGACCGAAAGCGGAAGATCTTTCGTTGCTTGAGCAAAAAAAATTCGCCGAAATGCGCGCCGATGCCTACGACATTGTCCTAAACGGCGTCGAGATCGGCGGCGGCAGCATCCGCATTCACGAGCCGGAGCTACAGGCGAAAATGTTCGAAGCATTGGGGGTGAGCGCGGAAGATCAGCAGACAAAATTTGGTCATTTGCTGCGCGCATTTCGCCTCGGCGCACCGCCGCATGGAGGCATCGCTCTGGGTCTCGATCGCCTCGTCATGCTGATCTGCGGCGAAGAATCCATCCGCGATGTGATGGCGTTCCCAAAAAATAATCGCGGCCAGGAACTTATGACACAGTCGCCCGCCGAGGTCGATCCCAAGCAACTACGCGAGTTGGGAATTCAATTAGCAACCGAAAAGAAGTAGCGATCGAGCTCGCTTAGAAGCGGCACACGTCGTTCAATATCCCAAGGCCTTTTTGCGCTCCGCGGCCGTCGGCAGCGGGTCCTTGCGGATTGTGATTGCCTCCGCGCCCGAGTCTTTCAGCTGCCTGGACTGAACCGCGTTGAACTCCACATCTTTGGTGAACTCCGGCGGAAGGTCCGCCTCCGCATAGATGGCGTGCACCGGGCATACGTCCACACACGCCATGCAATCAATGCAATCCTCCGGGTGAATAACGACCTGGTTCCCCAGTTCATAGAAACAAGCGACAGGACACACCTCTACACAGTCGGTGAACTTGCATCCACTACATTTGTCAGTCACGATGTGAGGCATGGGATAGTGTCGTTGAGGGTTGCGAAGGGAGTGGTGTTAACCCTCAACTAATTCAGTGGTGCCCGCTTGGTCAATCCCTGTCTCATATCAGACTAAACTCCTGCCGAGTGATGTTCGCGGGAGGTGCGGAACAAAATCGCCACGAAAAAGGTGACGATGGTGCCGAAGCAGATCCACCACGGAAATTCCATGACGGGCAACCATTCCGGTTGGGAATAGAGCTGACTCCCGAATATTTTGGCCAGATTGTTGGGAAGTCCGCTCAAAATCGTGACCACGATAAAGCCGGCAATCATGGCAATGAAATTGCCGTGATCGTTCCCGCGCGTTTTCGTCAGCATGCCGGCGAGAAAAATTCCGAGAACGGAGCCGTAAGTGTAACCATAAATCCCGAGCACAATCGGAATGATGCGCACAGTCGGCCGGACGATGACAAAGTAAGAGGTGGTCGAGGCAACGACGATCATCAGAATCGAAAACCCGACTGTAGCCCAACGGACTGCGCGCAGACTATCTACACCGTTGGCGCCTGGGCGAATGTAGGTGACGTACCAATCGCGGGTAAAACTAGTAGCCAGCGCGTTGAGCGCAGTGCTAAGCGAACCCATGGCGGTCGCGAAAATCCCGGCGAGCAACAGTCCGCGCAGGCCCACCGGCATTTCATAAAGGATGTAGTGACAAAAAATTTCGTTCGGCGTCTTCGGTACTACATGGTCCTGATGGGTTTGATAAAAAACCCAGAGCAGGACGCCGATGCTGAGAAAGGTGAATGCGATCGGAATATCGGCCAGCCCCGACATGATGAGCGAACGCCGGCTCCGGCGCACATCGGGCGCGGTCAACATCCGCTGCACCATGTCCTGGTCCGTGCCGTGCGTTGACATGGTCATAAAAGTGGAGCCGATCAATCCGGCAAAAATGGTGTACTCGATGGCAAACATTCCTTTCCATTTGTCCCAGCCATGTTTCGCCGGATCGAGGCCGGTGGCGATGAAATCGGATAAATGGAACGGGCCACGGTGTTCCACGATTGAGTGCCAGCCGCCGGGAATGGCTGAATAAAGCAGTCCGAGCGCGACCAGGGCGCTGCCGATCATGATTGAAGCCTGGATGAGATCCGTCCAGATGACCGCCTTGATTCCGCCAAGGGTGGTGTAAATCGCAGTTAGAAGAACAATGGCAACGGTGGCTCCGACATAAATCCACAACGTTTCCGTTTGGGTCGGCCGGACCCCGCGAATCATTTCGTAAGCAAGAGCGAGTGCGATAGCAGCGACATACAAACGCGCGCCTGATGCGAGCAATCGCGTAAAAAGAAATATGGCGGACGCTGCGTTCTTGGTTCCGACTCCAAACCGCACGGTTAGATATTCGTAGATCGAGAAAACTTTGTAATCGTAATACGGCTTTATGAAAATGAAGCTAACGAGAATGCGAGCAATGATGGTGCCAAGCGCGAGCTGCAGGTAAGTGTAGTTGCGCTGAGTGTAGCCCTCGCCCGGCGTACCAAAAAATGTCCCGGCGCTGGTTTCAGCCGCGATCAGCGAAGCCAACACCGCCCACCACGGGATTTGTCGCCGGCCAAGAGCGAAATCTTCCAAATCACGCTCCTTCCGGCCCATGCGCAGGCCGATGGCGACGATGATAAAGAAATACAGGAAAAGAACGAGGCAATCGATCGCGAGCTTCGCGTTCATCCAGTCGTTAGGTGACAGAATTTCCGGAACGCGCAAGGTGGATCGCGCGCTCCGTCGCGCGATGTTAAAGAATAGCATCGAGGTCCGAGCCGGACTGGCTCGACTGCTCGATCCACCAATGGACCTGACAAGAATCGAAGCGCCGGACTTCGACCTGGCCATGACCTTGAATTCCGGCCAGGTATTTCACTGGGAAAAAATCGGCGACGGTTTTTACGGGATGATTGGCGATCGCGCGGTTTACGTGGAGCAGCGCGGGGACATTTTGAAAGTTCGTTTTGGCGAGATGCGCGCGCTACCCAAGGTCGTCGCGCGTTATTTCGCGCTCGATCATCCGCTAGAAGAAATCTGCGCGTCGTTGCCGCGCGACCCGGTCATGAATGCGGCGCGCGATTTTTGTCGCGGCCTTCGGATTATTCGACAGCCACAATG
>QHQU01000056.1 GCA_003219925.1 Verrucomicrobiota bacterium | reverse complement strand
AAATCCTGTGGGCGGTGTTCCTTTCGCTCCTGCTGCATCTGGTAGTAGGCGTTTCTATCGCGTCTTTCGGGGACAAACTTCAACCCTCGCTTCCCGAGGATGAGAAGCCGGTGGAGTTGACCATTGTCGATGTCGCTCCGATGCCGACTCCACCGACCGGGCCAAAGAACACGCCATTTATCGATACCACAGAGCAGACAGAGACAAAGGAAGAGCCTAAAGAAAAAACCTTCGAATCAAATGCGAATTCGATCGCGGGCAGTGAATTGCCAGCATTAGGAATCGCGCCCATTCCGACGCAAGAAGGAAAAGAACTGCGGACGATGGATTTGAA
>QHQU01000184.1 GCA_003219925.1 Verrucomicrobiota bacterium | reverse complement strand
CCCGAAGCGCAGCCGGGACAAATTTACGGTTATCGGGTTTCCGGTCCCTACGAACCGGAAATCGGAATGCGCTTCAACAGTTCCAAGCTGCTTCTTGATCCCTACGCTAAGGCCATCGCGGGCCGGGTGGAATGGGGCGACGAAATGTTTGGCTACGTCGTCGGCGGCGAGAAGGAGGACTTGACCCGAGATTTTCGCGATGACGCCTGGGGAATGCCGAAAGCGGTGGTGATTGACAATGCATTCAACTGGGATGGCGATCGCAAGCTGGGGCGGCCGCTGGCGGAATCCATCATCTACGAAGTGCATGTCAAAGGTTTCACCAAATTATGTCCGAACGTTCCGCCGGAATTGCGTGGCACTTACGCCGGGCTCGGTAGCACCTGGGCAATTGATTACTTCAAACATCTGGGCGTGACCGCGGTCGAGTTGCTCCCGGTGCACGCGCACATTGATGACAAGGCGCTGGTCGATCGCGGTCTCACTAATTACTGGGGTTACAACACAATCGGTTTCTTCGCGCCGGAGGCGAAATACTCCGCCAGCGGCGATCGCGGCGGCCAGGTAAACGAATTCAAAACCATGGTGCGCAACCTGCACGCGGCCGGAATCGAAGTCATTCTCGACGTCGTTTACAATCACACCGCCGAAGGCAACCACCTCGGGGCGACCCTGGCTTTTCGCGGCATCGACAACATTGCCTCCTACCGATTACGCACAGAAAATCCGCGTTTCTATCTCGACTTCACCGGTACTGGTAACACCTTCAATCTTCTGCACCCACGGACCCTTCAACTGGTGATGGACAGCTTGCGCTATTGGGTGCTCGAGATGCACGTGGACGGTTTCCGTTTCGATCTCGCCAGCACCCTGGCGCGCGATGCCAATGGCGTAAACAAGCTGCACGCTTTCTTCGAGATCATTCACCAGGACCCGGTGCTTTCGCAGGTAAAATTAATCGCGGAACCGTGGGATGTCGGCGAAGGCGGGTATCAGGTGGGGAATTTTCCAGTCCTGTGGGCGGAATGGAACGGGAAATATCGCGATGCTATCCGCAGTTTTTGGAAGGGCGACGAGGGAAAGATCGGCGAAGTAGCGTATCGACTGACCGGTAGTCCCGATCTTTATCAACACGATGGTAAACGGCCATACGCCAGCATCAATTTTGTCACCTCTCACGACGGATTCACTCTTACGGATCTCGTTAGCTACAATGAGAAACACAACGAAGCCAACGGGGAGAAAAACCATGATGGCGACAACAATAACTTATCGTGGAACCACGGAGTGGAAGGTCCAACCGACGATCCAAAGATCAACGCATTGCGCGAAAGACAGCGCCGCAATTTCTTGACCACCCTTCTTATTTCACAAGGGGTGCCGATGCTGCTCGGTGGCGACGAATTCGGCCGGACCCAGAACGGCAATAACAACGCCTACTGCCAGGACAACGAGCTCAGCTGGTTTCATTGGGAGAAATGGGACGAAAACCAAAAGGCGCTCTTCGAGTTTACCCGGAGGCTGATTCAGCTTCGGCACCAGCATCCGGTTTTTCGCCGCCCGAAATTTTTCCAAGGCCGGCGCATTCGCGGGAGCGAGATCAAGGACGTAATGTGGTTCAACCCCGGCGGTAACGAAATGAGCGAGAAAGATTGGAGTTTACCTCTCGCCCGTTGCCTCGGAATGATGCTGAGCGGCGACACCATTGATGTCCTCAGTTTTCAGGGCGAACCGATTCGCGACGATACGTTTTTGTTTTTGATGAACGCCCATTATGAAACGATTTCGTTTCTCCTCCCCGGCCAGGAAAACATTGAATGGCAACTGCTCCTCGACACGGCGACCGAGTCCGGTTTTTTGGCTGAGCCAAAAAGTTTTCCCTCGGGCGATGAGTTACCGGTGATCGACCGCGGCGTCTGCCTGCTCAAATTGAGCGCTGGGGCACAGGCGCAAGCACGCCAGGAATCGTTCCGGAAGCGCCCCTTCGATTTCCCCCATGCCGCTCCCCAGCCGGTGCCGGAAAAAAAAGAATAGCCGTGATAAATGGCCGGGAAACGAACTAAGATTGCGGGGAAGTCGCGTCCGCGCATTGTGATGGCATGACACCGACCTCGCTCATTATCGTGGCCGATCGGGGAAGCTTGAAAGCTTACCAGGTGAACGACACCCCGACGCGGGGGCCAAGTTTGAAGTTGGTGCAGGCCTTTGATGTCACCGATGCGCATGGCAAACTGATCGATAAAGTCTCCGATTTGGCCGGGCGCTACGCGGCGAGCGATGGGGCCGGAATGCATCAGGCATCGATCGCGGAGACCAAATTGGAAACCGAGACCGAACGCCGGATCAACAAGCAGTTGGCCGATCAAATTACAAAAATCGTGAAGTCCAGCGAGCTGGGAGGCTGGTCTTTCGCCGCGCCCGCCTCCTGCCATAACGCGATCATTGAACTACTTGCGCCCGATGTTCGTAATCGCATTGTCGAATTTGTGAAATCCGACCTCGTGAAGGTGGAGCCGGCAAAGCTAGCTTCCCATTTTCGCTCATTGCAGCCAATCTAGGAAATGGGGGGCAGCCCGACTCGCATGAGAACCCTTGGCGTTTGCGGCCCGGAGGCGTTAGAATAGAAACCGCTATGCAATTGCCCGTAAACATCACTTACCGCGGCCTGAAAAAATCCCAAGGAATCGAACAACTGGTGTTGGAGAAAGCGACCCGGCTAGACAAATTCTGCGATCACATCAGCCGATGCGACGTTGCTATCGAGCAACCGAATCACACTCACAAAAAAGGAAACCAATTC
>QHQU01000183.1 GCA_003219925.1 Verrucomicrobiota bacterium | reverse complement strand
AAAAACCGTAATGTTCTCGAGTTTATTGCCGTCTTTCTTTCCGACATAAATTTTACGGCCTGGAAATTCGTCGATCACTTGATCGCTGCCGAAAAGCGCCATCGGATTTCTGGTTGCGAGATCGTAGAGACTGGAACGCAGTTTTTCCTGCGCCGCGGGAGCGACCTGCACATTGAGCCACAAGCTAAAGGCGGTGCAGACGAGAGCAACAAAGGCGAGCGAGGCGCAAACGCGCGGCACACTCACGCCATTGGAACGAAGCGCGATGAGCTCGTTATCGGCCGACAAGCGTCCGAAAACCAGCAGGATCGCGGTTAACAATCCCCACGGAATCGTGAAAATTAGCGAAAACGGCAGCACGTAGGCAATAAAGCTAACGAGATACTCGACTGGGACGTCGTGATTCACCAGCAACGGCAGGAGCTTGCGAAAAATATTGCCAACGACGAGGACGAGACTGAGGACGAAGATCGCGAACAAAAGATTCACGATCAGCTCGCGGCTGACGAAACGGTCGATCAACTTCATCTGTTGATTCGTTAATACGAAAGCATGCTCCTTACAAGGTGTGGCGTGTCTCAAGCCACGTGAACCGCCGCGTTTGCCGCAGTGTTCCGGGTAGCGCGCGCCTCCCGCGTGCTGGTTTCGGCGTCTCGCCGAAACAATCTTTGCAGAAAAGTCCGCGAAGGCGAGACGCCTTCGCCAACACGCGAGACGCGTGCGCTACCCTTTGCTTCCCCGCGAACTCGGCTACTTTCTGGCGGTGGAAAGTTATGATGTTGCGATTATCGGCGGCGGCCCCGCCGGCAGCACCGCGGCGATCTTGCTCAGCAAAGCAGGGCGACGCGTGATCGTGCTCGAACGCGACAAGTTTCCCCGTTTCCATATCGGCGAGTCGCTTCTGCCTTTCAGCATGCAAACATTTACCCGGCTTGGCCTTCAGGAAAAGTTACGTGCCGGCTTTCTCGAAAAATTTGGGGGCGAGATCGCGGAAGCCGGTGGAGAAAAAGCAGCGAAGTTTTACTTCAAGGATGGATTCGGTTCTCGCACCGATCGTTCGTATCAAGTGACACGATCGAAATTCGACAAGATGTTGCTGGATCACGCGGCGGAATCGGGCGCGGAAGTGCGCGAGGAAACCTTGGTCGAGAACGTCGATTTCGATCGAGATGGCGCGATGCTCTCCCTACGGAGGGACGCGCGTTCGCGTGTCCTCGGACGTGCTGAAGCGCGTCTCTCCGAAAACACTCGGGCGTGCTATGTCGTCGACGCGAGCGGGCGGAATTCCGTAATCGGGAATAAGTTTAAGCTGAAGAAAAGCTATCAACATTTACAAAAGCTTTCGCTCTTTGCGCACTATGAAGGGTTGGAACGAGAGGAGGGAATCGATGCGACGCTCACCCGTATGGTTCGCACTTTGCAAAGCTGGTTCTGGGTTATCCCACTGGAAAACGATCGCACCAGTATCGGCGTCGTATTGGAGGCGGCGGACTTCAAAAGCTCTGGACTTTCCGCCGAGGAATTTTTCGAGCGCGCTATCGCGGAGCAACCGCTCGTGCGCAATCGCATCGGCGCGGGCCGTCGGGTTTCGCAGGTTTACACTGCGGCCGACTTTTCCTATCGGAGCGAAAGACTCGCCGGCGATCGCTGGTTGCTGGCCGGCGATGCCGCCGGCTTCATCGATCCAGTTTTCAGCAGCGGCGTTTTTCTCGCGGTCCTCGCCGGCGAACAAGCGGCGGATGTTTTACACGAAGTGCTCGATCACCCAAAACGCGCCCGGCGTCTGTTCCGTCATTACGAGCGGTTGGTCAATCGCGCGATGGACGTTTATCTGCGTTTCGTTGAGTCGTGGTATGGCGGCAAGGAATTCATCGAAGTTTTCCTAACGCCGACCGAGCTTTTCCAGATTCCACCGGCAGTGAATGCCGTGCTCGGCGGTAACATTGGCAACCGCTTCGCCATCCGCTGGCGGATGGAACTTTTTTATCTCATCGTGCGCTTGCAAAGACGCTGGACTCTTTGTCCGCGACTTTCCCTCATGCCCAAAAGCGACGGTCAAACGGCGCCCCTTAAGCCCGCCTCTATCTAATATGGGGCGAATCGCATCGATCCTGGCTGTTGCCCTCACTTTGAGCAGCTGCGTAATCCATCAATTCTCACCACCGAGTCGGACGTGGACTGCTCGCAACGGTCAGCTTTCTTATCGCGGCAGAAAAACGTCCCTCATCGGAGAGGTGTTCGTTCGCTACTCCAATCGCGGCGATTTCGAATTGACTTTCAGCAAAGGCCCAGGCGTCACTTTACTCGTCATGCGAACCGATCCCACTTTTGCTCGGGTGCAGGGCCCGCTTGCACGCATCCCCTGGTCAGGGCCGCTTCAACAGCCGCCGGCGCGGGCCAGCGGGTGGCTCGCCTTGCGCCAGGAAATTTTGCGCAATCCGCAAAATCGAATTGTGCGGGTGAATGAAGGATCGGAAACCTTCGTGCTGCGCTTCTAGGCGGTCGCCAGCTTTTCTGCGATGCGATTCAGCGAAAAGGTTGCCTTTCTTGTTACGGAACGCCGCGGCCTGATGTGGAGCGCGGTTGTGCTGATCGCGATCTCCAGTGTCGGCATTCTGCTGGCGTTTTTGCGGCTCGATACCGAAGTCCTCGATTTGCTGCCGCGGGGATTTGATTCGGTTGAAGGCCTCAAGATCTACAACAGTGAGTTTGCGCAGACGCGCGAACTGACGTTCGCCCTTCTTTGTCAGCCGGAGGACGTAGACAAGCTCGAAGAATTCGCGCCGAAATTTGTCGAGAAACTGCGGGCGCAACCATGGTGCGTTCGCGTCCTGGCGGGTTCGCCCATGGAAACACCGGATGGAGTGCGCGATCTACAACGGATCGCGCTCCCGCTTCTGCTCAATCTCGAGCCGGAGGATTTTGATCGCGCTCTCTCTTTGCTTCAACCCCAGAAAATTCAAGAACGCCTCGCGCAATTGCGCGGGGAAATGGAAAGCGGCTCGCCGCGGCCCGAAATAGAGTTAACGCTCGATCCACTCGGCCTGATCACGCCTTCGCTCAAACCATTTGCCGGCAACGCCGCGATGGAAACGGATCAGCCGCTGACTTCGCCCGATTCCACCATGCGCATCTTCCCGACCGTGACGAACCAGCCAAGTATTAGCGCCTTCGATTGCCAGAAACTGATGAAGCAGGTGAATGCGTTTCGCGTTTCGGCCCGGGACGGGTGGGATGGCGGCAAACTCGAAGTGCTCATCACAGGACGTTCCGCTTATGTCGCGGAAATTTCGTTGAGTATGCGCCACGACATCATTGCCACCGTGCTGAGTTCAATTGCGCTGGTCGGCGCCGTTTTTTTTATCGGCTTTCGGCGGTGGCTCCCGTTGCTTGGTATGGGCTTCGCACTTCTGCTTTGTTGCCTGATTGGACTGGCCGCCGGTCTCTTGATTTTTCATTGCCTCAACATGGTGACGGTCGGCTTTTGCGCGATTCTGGTCGGCCTCGGCGTTGATTTCGCAATTCTGATTTACGGGCGCTATCAACAGGCGCGAAACGAAGGCGATGCACATCGCGTTGCAGTCGCCGATGCCGTTCACAGTCTTGGCCGTGCGGTTTTCTTTGGCGCCTTAACCACCGCGGTTGGTTTTCTCGCCCTCGTCCTAAGCAACTCTTCCGGATTTATTCAGCTCGGCGTCCTTATCGCCATCGGAATTTCCGCGGCCGGGCTTTTGATGACGACGGTTTTTTTCCTGTTCGTGCCGCGGAGAAATGTTCCGTTGCGCAGCGATTGGATTTTGGGTTCGGTGAAAAATTATGTGCATCGCATGCTCGGCCGGCCCCGGTCCATTCTCGCAATTAGCGCTCCCATTCTGATCGCATTGCTGATCATTGCAGTCGTCCCACAAATTCCACTGACCTTCGAGGCAAACGCGCGGTCACTGGAGCCGAAGAATAGTCGCGCCGGCACCGCACTCAGCTTGATCATGCAAAAAATGCCGGTGCGCTGGGAACCAGTCCTTGGAATCGTCCGGGCCTCAAACGAACAACAGCTGCATGATTCCTGGAAAGCGATTTCGCAGCACTGGGCCGAGTTGCAGCACGCTGCCAAAATTAAGAGCTTCTCCACTCCCAATGCGCTCGCCCTTTCACCGCGCGAAATGGAACGCAATCGCCAGAAGCTGGCCTCGATTAACTTTGATGCGGCCCGCGCTGCCTTAGAAAACGCGCTTACTCAAAATCGATTTAACCCCGGGGCTTTTGCTTCCGCCTTCGAGTTACTCAACCAGCTTCAGGCCGCCGCTGCTCCTGATTACAAAATCCCGTCGTGGCGTACCCAATTGCCGCCGGGCTCCGTCTGGTGGTTTTTGGTCGAACGCTATTTCGCGCAGGATTCGCTCACGACAACCGGGTTCGTCACCACCAATGCCCCGGTGGCAACGCAGGAACAAAAGAATGTCCTCGCCCGCGAATTACCAGTCGCAGGAATCCCGATCACTCTCTCCGGCTGGAGTTATACTTTGACCGATCTGGTGCCGTGGTCGCATCGGCAGTTACTCCTGATCAGTGCGTTGATGGCGGTATTCGATGCCTCGCTTTTGGCGATTCTTTATCGGGACTTGCGCCTCTGGCTCGTCCAAGTGATAACCCTGGCGCTCGCGGTCGCAGCCATGATCGCTTCGATGAAATTGCTCCATGTGCCGCTGAATTTATTAAATGTCCTGGCTTTCCGCCTTGTTCTTGCCATCGGAGTTGATTACGGAATCTACGTCTTGTTAGTTTGGCAGCGAAGCCACGATGTCGCACGCGACCTTACCGGAGTGGTGAAGCCGGTTGCGCTCGCGGGATTGACGGCGATTGCCGGATTCGGTTCGCTCGGCTGGGCGCATAACCCGACCTTGAGCGGGCTGGGGATTGCTTGCGCCATTGGCTTGTTCTGGAGCCTGGCTGCGACCATCTTCTTCACTTTGCCGGCGGCGGTTGCAGTTAAACCAAAACTGCCGCAGGAACATTTTACCAAAGCGGAACTGGAACATGCGTAAAATAATTACCATTATTTGTCTGGTAGCGTTGCTCGCTATCGGCGTGAGAGCCGCGCCGCTATCGCCCGCTGACGTCAAGACCTTGCTCGAACATATTCGCGAGAAGCGCGCCGCAGCTCCAAGCATGCAGGCCGACTTTCAAGAGCAACGAAAGGTTCACTTGTTGGACGAGCCGATCAACAGCAGCGGAAAAATTTGGTTTCAAGCCCCAAACAAGTTCCGTGTCGAACGCAAAGGTAACGCCCCGAGCATCACCGTCAGCGATGGACAACAACTTTGGATTTATTACCCCAACTTCAAATCAGCCGAGCATTATTCACTGGCCAGACGCTCGCCGCTTGATGCCGCCATTTCCGCCATCACGACCGCGCTTAACTTGGAAAACGTTGAACACACGTTTCACATTGCCGGAGAGAAGGCAGAAAGGGGTTACGACCTTGAGCTGACGCCGCGCAATCCATCGATGAAGCGGATTTTCCAAAAGTTATTGTTGCACATGAGCGACGATCTTTTTGCCGAGCGCACCGATATGCTTCAGCCAAACGGTGATCAGATCGTGACGACCTACCAGAATCCGAACCATGCCGCCATCCCGGCCAGCCAGTTTGAGTTCACGCCTCCGCCTGGGACCGAGGTTAGCACGCCGCTAGGGAAATAGCGCTAGTCCTGGACTTCGTCATTCCGAGGGCAGTTGAGGAATCTCGTGGCGTTACGCGAAGTCAAAATCGATCTACTTCCCGCCCTCTAATTCATCCGCCAGCGGGTTAGCATCATAAACTCTCCTTAAAGCTTCACTGATGGCCGCAGAATCGACGGAAACGGCGCGCGCTTGTTTGTCGGAGAAAATGCAATCCAGCACGAGCGATTGAATATTACCGTCGAAAATTATGCCGACAAATTCATTCGCTTTGTTGACTACCGGACTGCCACTATTGCCGCCAATAATGTCCGCGTCGGAAACGAAATTAAACTTTGTTGCCAGATTTAATTTTGCTTTGCGCTCGATCCAGCGGGGAGGGAGATCAAAGGGCGGCTGGTTGTCGTGTTCGGCCGAGCGCTGATAAAATCCGGCGAAGTCCGTAAAAGGCGGAATTTGTTTCCCATCTTCTTCATAACCCAACACTTTTCCGTAGGACAAGCGCAGGGTGAAGGTAGCATCCGGGTAATTACTCGTCCCCTCAATCGCGAAGCGCGCGTTCGCAATTTCGCCATAAGCTTGCCGCTTGATTTCCTCCTGCGTCTCATGGGCTTTGCGTGCTTCCCGAGCCGGCGCCTCGATCATCCGCGCGAGATCGATCATTGGATCGTGCGCCGCCTCCAAGGCGGCGGCATCTTTTCCGTAAAGCTCTTTGCGGAAAGATACGTCCTTCAACCTTGTTCCCTTAACCAGTTCGCTCGCCCTGGCATGCGGCGATTTTCCCGCCAGCACTTGCGCGACCAGCGGATTTTCCGCGCCGAATCTCTCCGCAAAATCGATGAGTGAATCCGTCA
>QHQU01000182.1 GCA_003219925.1 Verrucomicrobiota bacterium | reverse complement strand
TCAGAGCGACATCGTGCAGCGAATTATCTCTCAGCTTCAAGCCACTGTTTCGCCGAAAGAAAAAGCCGCCATCGACGAGCGCCCTACAAAAGATCTCATTGCCTATGGCCTTTACGTCCGCGCGAAGGCGCTCATCGCGACGATTTCTCTCAATGCCCAAATCAGCGAAAAATTGCACGAGGCCGTTCACTTACTTGATCAAGCGATCGAGCGGGATCCCGACTTTTTCCTGGCTTACTGCCAGCTAGCCGCCGCGCATAACTACTTGTATTTTTTTGGCCTCGATCACACACCGGCCCGTTTGGCTCTGGCGGATGGCGCGCTCAAAACTGTCATTCGTCTGCGTCCTGATGCGGGAGAGACGCATCTTGCCCAGGCTGATTTCCTTTACCGTTGCTATCTCAATTACGAGAAGGCGCGGGCCGAACTCGCCGTTGCCCAACGCGCGTTGCCGAATAATTCGGATATCTTCGAGCTGACCGGCTATATCGACCGACGTCAGGGACTTTGGAATGAATCGGCGCGGAGCTTGCAAAGGGCTCTCGCGTTGGATCCGCGCAACTTTTTCATTCTCCAACAGATCGCGCTCAGCTATCAGGAGTTCCGACAGTTTCGGGCGATGGCGGCGGCTTTGGACCGTGCGCTCGTTCTAATTCCGGGCGACTTAGACACCCGGGTTACTCGCGCCTCGGTCGATCTTGAATGGCGAGGGGACCCCCGCCCCCTTCGCGAAAGCATTCGAACAATTCTGGCCGAAAATCCGGCGACCGCTTCGGACCTGGCCGCCCAATGGTTCTACCTCGCGCTATGCGAACGCGATCCGGCGGCGGTCACCCAGGCTTTGGCTGCGATTCCGGACAGCGGGACGGCTGTTGATCTAAACTTTCCGCGCTCCTGGTGCGAAGGCTTGGCTGCCCGCAGCAAGGGCGATGTTGCCACGGCTCAAGCTGCTTTCCTCGCCGCGCACGCGGAACTCGAACGCACGGTGAGCGAGCAACCCGGTTATGCGCCGGCGTTGTGCGTGCTCGGCCTCATCGACGCAGCCCTCGGCCGCAAGGATGAAGCAATCCGCGAAGGCCGACACGCGATTGAACTCCTGCCAATTACCAAAGACTCAATCGATGGTGCGGAGCTCGTGAAGTACATGGGCGTAATTTACGCTTGGTGTGGTGAAAAGGATCTCGCCATCGAACAAATCGAAGCGACGCTGAAAATCCCGAGTACCTTAAGCTATGGTAACTTGAAACTGCACCCGAGCTGGGATCCGCTGCGTGGCGACCCACGTTTCGAGAAAATTGTAACCGATCTCGCGCCGCAGAATCCTGAAAAGTAAAAAGGTGAACTTGACCGGCCTTCCTGGCGGTTGAGAACGATTGTGCAGATGTGTTGACAATACTTTATAAGAAACGAGTTCGGGCGGTTACAGTGGTAAAGCGGCTGATTTACACCAACTTTCACGAACTTTTTCTCCGATCCACGTTTTCCATCGCAAGCGTAGGGAAATCAGCCTTCTAATAGCGCTACCCCAGATATATCTCATGTTATCACTAAACCATCGGGAGTGACAATGAACATGGAGGCGCCCGGCGAGCCTAGATCCTATTTCCATTTTCCGCGCCGAGGAAGTCTAATAAATCGATTGCGCTAGGCACGGCGTTAAGTATGGGATCGCAAAATGTTATTCCATCAGTCTCTCTTTTTAGGGATTAGGACATTCGCGGTGGTGCCGGTGCTCGTACTCGCGCTTTCCTCGCCTTGGGGGACCGGACACCGAGGAGAACTGTTCGTTGCGTGGTCTGCTCATGACCCTTCCTTGAGAACGCGAATCGCGGCACTCTCTCCGACCGTTAGTCCGGATGAGGCTCGGCGAGTCGCGGACACTGCATACATGACCGGACGGGAACTGCACCGTGAGTGGCGTGTGGCATGGCTACCCGGCATTCAGAACTTCCTTGTCAATACGGGAAGGAGAAAAGGGGGACTCTGTTTTCAGTGGGCAACGGAGCTTCTTATCCGATTGGACGCACTGAAGCTGCAAACGCTCGAGCTCCACTGGGCCGAGTCGGGTCCCAACACCGGTGCCGAGCATAACGTCATCGTAGTTACGGCCAAAGGCCAGCCATTCGGAGAGGGCATTCTGCTTGACCTCTGGCGTTACTCGGGAACTCTCGTTTGGACACACGTCGGGATGGATCCCGATTATCGCTGGATGGAAAACAAATCCGAAATCGCCCGCAGATTGGGGAGAACACAAGATATAGCTTCGAAGCAAATACCCTCTGCGACGAAATCGAACTGAACGATGCGGAACTACTTGGGCAGGCCTGCTCCAAGCCGCTTCCCGATATCATTTTTCGTCTGTTAAACTGTATGGGAGTATCATAAGGTCGCGCCAGCCGAGAAATGGTGGCACGCGAGAATGGTTTTAAGTCGAACTGTTTCAGTTATCTTGGGCGGTTAGCTCAGTGGTAGAGCGGCTGGTTTACACCCAGTAGGTCGGGGGTTCGAAACCCTCACCGCCCATTTTTCAATGGTGAAGGAAAAAACGATTGATCTGAACGTCCGCATCGGACATGTGCATTTGAAGGTGGCTAACCTGCAGCGCGCACTCGATTTTTACTGCAGTGTTCTCGGGTTTGAGCTCACGCAACGTTACGGCGAAGAAGCGGCTTTTGTTTCAGCGGGCGGTTATCATCATCATATTGGACTCAATACCTGGGAGAGTCGCGATGGATCGCCACCGCCGAAGGGCGCGACCGGGCTTTATCATTTCGCGATTTTGTATCCAACTCGCGCCGCTCTGGCCGATGCCCTGAGACGGCTGATGCAGGCGAACATTTCTCTTGAAGGCGCAAGTGATCATGGCGTGAGCGAAGCGTTGTACCTGAGTGACCCGGATGGAAACGGGATCGAGCTTTACTGGGACCGACCAAAAGAATTATGGCCGCGCGACGAAAACGGACAGATTGAGATGTCCACGCGACGGCTCGAGCTCAGCGGTTTGCTCGGAGAATTGTAGCTGCCGCTGTCTCAGCGGCAGGACATCGCGCTTCCGCGGGCAGCGATGGCGGCGGCTACATCATTGGACGCGGTAGACTTCGATCAGGCCGACGCCGGTGGTGTTATTTTTGCCGCGCACGATCGCTGTCCATAACGTGTATTGTTGTGCCTCCGATTCGGACAAGACAAGATCAAACCATGCTGCTGCCGTCAGCGGGCAAGATGCCCGCAGGCCCCACACCCAAGATCGCTGTGCTACAATGGCAGAAAGTCGTCACTCGAAATTTATCCGGGACTTAATTACTAATCCTTGTAAGGATCGATCATCTCGCGTCCAGCCATCGCCACGCCGAGCGGGCGCAATGTGTGGAGAACGCGAATTGTTCGGGCGTGCGCCTTCAAAACTTCCGGCAGACGCCGATATGCTTGCGGCGCCTCATCGACATCTCCGCCGCGCAATTCTACCCGGCGGTCTGCTACCCACTTCATCATCTCATCGTGACGCACCAAACCGTCGCGCCGAATCCGCTTGCTCCCCACCCTCTCGAATTTACCTTTGGCCGCTGTGCGCGACATGATCCGACCAGCCCCATGGACGGTCGAGTAAAGAGCCTCACGCGATTCACCCGAGTCGACTCCTTCGATGACGACCGCTTCATCGCCCATGCTGCCGCCGACAAAGCCGCGTTGGCCGGGAAACGCCGGCGTGGCGCCTTTGCGGACAACCCAGAATTCTTCTCCGCCATGGTCTTCGCGCCAGGCGAAATTATGATGATTATGCACCTCCTCCGTGATTTTCGCGCCAAGGATTTCACGGACGACGTGCCGCGCCACTTCTTCACGGCCGGCATAGGCATACCTCCCGGCTAGTCTCATTCCCGTTAGGTAATCGGAGCCGATCATAGAGTTCACTGGAACTACGGTCGGAGGCACGTCCATGCCGTCCTTGCCGCCGGCCGCTTTCAAGAAATGCGTCGCCGTTTTGTGTCCAAGTCCGCGCGATCCGAAATGCACGCCTACCCAGATGCGGTCCTGCTCATCCGCAAAAATATCAACGTAATGATTTCCCCCACCGACTGTACCGAGCTGATCCCGGGCCATTTCTTTTAATCCTTGGATGGGCGCGACCTTCCACGCCTCATCTTCGAACAATTCATGATCCACTCGCACTTTGGCCTTTCGCCCGATGCCGAACGAAATATCGCGCACGACATCGTCCATGATAGTTTTGATACTTGGACCGACCTCGCAGCGTTTTGCGTCAGTTAGAATGGCAAGGTTGCCACAGGCGATATCGAAGCCAACGCCGGACAACGAAATCTTATCTTTGTAAGCGACGACGCCACCGATGGGTTGCGCATAACCCTTATGCCCGTCGGCGCATAGCACCGCGCGTTCACCGCCCGCCTCAAGACAGGTCTCGATCTGCTTCAGCGTCGCCTCATCGTGCTGGCCGAATACTTTCGCTTTCATTATGCCCGGCTTCGCCTCCTAGCTTCTCTCGAAGTTAAGATTGGTGCCGCGAAAAGACAATGGTCGGGGGGCCTCCGCGCAATGCCGTCCTCAATTCGGCGTCCCAGAAGGACGCCCTATCTGTGTTCCTTGCCGTCGAGTCAAGTAAAGCCCAGATGGTTCTAGTCCTGACTGATTAACTCGTAGAATTTATCGAGATCGATGTTGCCGCCAGAAACTACCGCAACGATCGGTCCTTTGCCGGCTTTACCACTTAATGCGGCAGCTACCGATAATGCGCCGGCACCTTCCGCGATCACGCGGCTTTTTTCCGCGAGCAATCGCATCGCTTGTCTGGTTTCTTCCAAGCTAACGACAATTGAACCATCCGCCACCGGCCGCATCCGTTCCCACATCCGCGGGAAAATATTTTTGCCCCCCGCCCCATCGACAAACGATTGCTTCCACCCGGTGAAGGCCTGCGGCGATTGTTTCGCGAACGACAATGCGCCCGGCGCCGCCGTTTCCGGTTCCGCTCCCCAAACTTTCACCTTGGGTTTGAGCGCTTTCACCGCGCTCCCCAGTCCCGTAATCAAACCGCCACCGCCGATTGCAGCAATGACTGCAACTACGTCGGGCGCATCCTCCAAAATCTCCAAACCGATTGTCGCATTGCCCGTAACGAAATTCTGATCGTCGAATGGATGGATAAAGGTTCCTTCCGCGCCATCGAATGCACGCTCTTCCATCGCGTTCCATGCTACATCGAACGGCACCGGAATTAATTTGGCGCCGAGTCGGCGCATTCGCTCTACCTTCGATGCCGGGGCCGTCTCTATCACGACGACCGAGCATGGCACGCCTGCCTTACGCGCGGCATAAGCCACGCCTTGGCCGGCGTTCCCGGCGCTAATCGTCCAGACTCCCCGGCGGCGCTCTGGTTCCGATAGCATCGCCACGGCGTTTGCCGCACCTCGCAGCTTGTAAGCATTGATCGGTTGTAAGTTCTCTAATTTGAGGCGGATATCCGGAAAATCAGGTCCCAATTCGAGGCGTACCACAGGCGTGCGGACAATCGTGTCCGCGATTCGTTTCCTCGCTTCATGTATTTTATCCAGTTCAATCGGGCGAACCGGTTCTAGAATCCCGGACATGGTCAGGGAGTCTCGGATTCGCCTGCCGGCGAGCAAGAAAAATCTCGCCAATGGAAAACTGTGGCTCGCGAGGTGCTGCAGCTTTTTTCATGAGCGCTTCTCCTACACTCTCACATGATGCCCCTGTGCATCAGCCACCCGACCGCCGCCTCCCCTGGCAGGAACAACAAAGTCCGCGTCTTTATTCGGTCGGGCGCCCTCTTCCCAAGAACACAATTCGTTTTAAATGCGTCGACTGCGGACGGCCGATGGAGGCACGCGCCCAAGACGGCGGTGTCGACACGAATTGCCCGCATTGCGCGGCGCCCCTTACCGTGCCGCGGATTCCACCAAATCCGTACCTCCGTCCAATTAAAAACATCGTCCGGCAAATGAAAGGCGTGCCTCTTCCGTTCCCTTATCTGCCACAGCTGATTCAACTCGCAGTATTGACGTCGGTCCTCGCTCTGTTTGGCGTTCTATTTATT
>QHQU01000181.1 GCA_003219925.1 Verrucomicrobiota bacterium | reverse complement strand
CTCTTATCGACGATGACCCGGTAATCGGTGAGAACGCCGGCGATCTCGCGCGCGACTTTTTCGATGAAACTCAGGTCGACGCTGCCGTCGCTCTGAGGTGGAGTCGGCACCGCAATAAAAACGATCTGCGAGTTATCGACGCCTTCTTTAATGCTACCGCTGAAGTGCAGCCGGTGGGCGGCGACGTTGCGATGAATCAATTCTTCCAAACCGGGTTCGTAGATCGGAACCCGGCCGGCGCGTAATATTTCAATTTTGTGCGCATCGTTGTCGACGCAGGTCACGTTGTGGCCAACATCAGCAAAGCAGGCGCCGGTGACGAGACCGACGTACCCCGAGCCGATAATCGATAGATCCATGTCAGGTTAACCCAACGAAGTGGCGGGAATGCTACCCGAATTCGACCTTTGCGCGATCAATTATTGTCCCGCGCCGCCCGGATCGAAATTGAAGTCGAACCCGAGTTTCGGAAACGCTTTCAAGGTAAAAGTTAAGAGAACACCATACTGTTTTACCCCGTTATTGTCGCGCACGACCGCGCCGAAAGAAGCGACCCAACTGGAGAGGTCGCGATAGACGGCATAACGCTGTTGTTCAAGCAACCCGGTCGTCGCCTCGTATTGCTCCTGCACCGCGAACCCCCAGTTGTCGTTAATCCGGTAATATCCGCCGAAGGTAAACAGGCTGCTGTTTTGAAAAAATGGATTGTCGTTTAGGTAGCGGTGCCCAACGTTTAGCTGCAGCTTCGCCATCGGCTGGAACGATATGGTCGTATTGACTTCGGTAAATCCTTTATCAAACGCGGGCACTTGGGAATCAATGGCGAGCGAGGCCCATGGTAGCGGAGTAAAGCGAATGTTGTTGAAAAGATTCGAATAGGGAGTGCGATCGTAAGGATTCTCGAAATTGACGTCGAAATAGGTGTCGAGTTCGAACCAGGTAATGTTGGTGTCGTCGCGCCGAGTCTCCAGCCGGTTGCGGACCCCGAGGCGCCAGATCGTCCAGCGATCAATCGAATCGATGGTGGTGAACTCCGGAAAATCGATTGGGCGTAATTTCGTGGTTGGTTCGACGCGATCGAATTGTAAAATCGCCGCGGGATCAACGCCGGAATTGGAAACCCATGAAAAATTGGTGAACGGCTGAATAACGTGGCGCAACCCATCCAGACCAAGCGCGCTGCTCTGGACCTCCTCCCAGGCACGCGAAATTTTGAACGATGCTTCCACTCCAGCGTTGAAAACCGTGCGAGTTTTGTCGCCATCGAGGCGAAGCGGCGTGTTATCGGGCACAAGAAAATCTGGGATCAGCGGATCGCTACTCGGAGTGAAAAGCGTTTTCCCGAGATCGCGCGTCTCATTGTAGTAGGTCGCGCGGAACCCGGCACGCGGGACGATGCTGAGCCAGCCAAAATACGTGTTTGGGTAAAGGAGTTGGTGAAAAGTATCGACCCGCCAACTTTCGTAGTCTTCAAACCCGGAGCCGCTCGCGAAATTGCGATGAAGGTCCGCAATCCCGCTTTCGCCCTGGTAAAAGATTGGACTTCCAAAAATGGGAGTCCGGACGACGTCCAGCACTACTTCGGGAAGACGCTCGGTTTGCTGGAAGAACTCGTTAGCTTGAAAGCGTGCGATCGCAGTCAGGGTATAAATGGGATCGGTTTTAGTTACGGCCACGACGTTGTCCGGCACGGGATTGATGCGGAATTCGGACTGGTAGAAATCCTCCATGACGAAAGCATCGCTTAATTTGGTGATGTCAACGATGCCATAGATGTCGCTCGTGAAATCCGTCCGGTCTTCCACACTCACGCGGTAACGGGCGCTTCCGATGGGCGTGCGCGGCACCGAAGTTTGATTTATGTCCGGGTTTTGATCGTTGATGAAATAGGTCTTGAGCCGAAGGTAACTACTGTCGTCCTTGCCGTAATTCATTTCGGACTCGAAGCCGATGGCCTCTCCACGCCGCGCCCGATAATCCAGCCGGACGGTTCCCTTGATTTTTTCAGCGATTGGAAATGTCACCGCACTCAGCAGCGACACTCCCCAGGTGCTGTAATAAGCAGGCGAAATGCTAAAGCTAAAGGCGTCGTTTAATGATTGATAAAGATATGGCCACCAAAAAATAGGAACTTTCCCAACATAAAAAGTCACATTCTGGAAAACGACGCGATCATTTTCGTAAATCCGAACTTTGTGAGCGTGAAAATGAAAATCGGGATTGATCGAATCATCAGTCGTGAAATCGCCGTTCTCGACGATGGAGCGTCCGTCGGAAAAACTCACAAGTTTTTGGGCGTTCACGAAATAGGGCTCCGAAGAACTGTGAAAGGTGTCAGCGTGAATCTCCTTGGTATCGAGATTGTAGGTTCCGTGCTCGGCGAGAAAGAGCTTGTCTTCCCGATAGATTCGCACATGACCGTCAGCTGTAACTTCATGCCGCTGCGAGTCATAGCGCGCTGAGTCAGCGTAAATGTCGGCATCGCCACAGTGAATCGCGACGTTATCCTGGGCGATCGCGATACCATTCTCGTAGCGGGTTTCGCCGCTGGAAGTGATCTCGATCGGTTGGTTTTTTGGCGTCTCGAAATTAGCGGCGGTGCTGTTATGAGCAGCCGCAAAAAGAAGAAAAAAAAAGACCGCTGCCCGCGTTCGCATGGCGCGCCCCGAAGGTATCGCAGGGCGAAAGTGTTGCAAAGGCGAAAAGGTCCGAGCCGGACTGGCGTTTATGCGCTCCCCGGAAAAGCAGAGCGATCACGTCCGCGCAGAGTCAGCCCGCCGGTCTGTTGGTTGAGACCACAAGCGAGCACCAATGCGTGCGAATTGACGGGTGGCTTCGACGACCCTGGCACGGTTCCAGTTTCCAACGCTTTCGCCGCCGTAATGAGTTGCCAAAAGACGGAAGCACCCACGCTTTCACCAAGCGCGATTTTTGGTGAATAAAGTGGCAATTCGTCGCCCACGGCCGTGCGTTCCGCTCGATCGATGAATGTGCCGTTCGCACTGCCGATGCAGAATCCGATTTCGTTCTCGAGACGCGCGACCACGCTACCTAGTCGCGCCGAAACTTCGGAACGACGAAAGAAGTTTGCGCCGGGAACAATCTGATCGATCTCGATCCCACCATTAGACCGCGTCAATAAGACCGCGCCTGCGCCTTCGCTCATGATCATGCCGCGCCCCGTTTCCGGTTTCCTGGGGTCCCGCAGGAAGCGCCATTGCCGGTAAGCTTCGCAGACGAGCGGATCGATTTCCTCGGCGGCGACAACCAGGCAGGCGTCCAGATCACTCGACGCAATCAGGTCTTCCGCCAGCTTGAGTGCAAGGATGCCGACGGCACCATCTCCGACAACGGTATAAGAGGCACCGCTGATTCCAAGGATCGCGGCTAGATGACTGGCGGGCGCATTAAAGACCGTTTCGGGAAATAGCATCGGGCTGGCAGATTGCGCCCCGGACTTCACGATATCCGCATAAAAACGTCGTGTATAAATGACGCCGCCGTTGGAGATGGCGAAGACAAGTGCAATGCGATCGAGAGGCGGCAGCGGCTGCTTCGCTTGACGAAGCGCGGTCAATCCGGCTGCGGCGGCGAACCGCGAAATTGCACTCGCGCGACGCAACCGCGGATGGGAAGGAAATGGAGTGGAGGAGGGAACTCGACGCACCAAATAGCGCGCGCCATTTTTCTCATTCTCCAAGATTTCGACTGGCGCGGTCTCACCCGCGACCAATTG
>QHQU01000180.1 GCA_003219925.1 Verrucomicrobiota bacterium | reverse complement strand
GTAGATAACGCCGGCGTCGTAGTAGCCAAGATCAAGCTTCGGCTGGATCCGAATTACCTCGAGAAAATCATTTAGAGCTTCATCGCGGCGGCCGAGATGTTTGTAAGCCAACCCGCGAAAGCGGTAGGCTAACGCAACTTTAATAACTTCCCCGCGTTCGTCTTCTATCGCGAGAGTTAGCAATTTAACCGCTTCCCTGTAACTCTGACTCACTTCGGCGTAGATGCCGCGGCCGAGATTGCTGTCCACGTCGATCAGGACCCCCTGGGTATCGGTGCGATCGCTTGAAGTCCGAGCCGGACTGGCGGTGCTCGGCGGCCGCGATGTACCCGGCGCCCCCATCGCGGGATTGCGCCGTGCCCCGGAGCGGGCCATGCCTTGCCCTTGCGCGTTGCTCGCGAAAAGTGCCAGGCTAACAATGAGCAACCACGGCGTCCTCATCCCCATTTATTACGGCAAATTTCCTGCCGCCGCCAGCGACCGCGGGACTGGTCGCTTGCGCGCTAGTTTTTACCAATTTAGGGAGACGAAACTGGCGGAGTCGACGGAAGTAGGGCTTTTTTCTACGCGCCACTATGCTTAATTGAAGGTTTGCCATGGCTAGTTCTGCGAAGAAATCGGAAACAAGTTTCGAAACGGCGATGGAGCGGCTGGAAAAAATCGTGGAGGAGATGGAATCAGGGAAAATGTTGCTGGAAGACTTGCTGGTGCGTTATGAGGAGGGAATGAAACTGGTGAAGGTTTGCCAGGACCGTCTCGCCCACGCCGAGCAGAAGATCCAAATCATCACCCGCGATCATGCCGGCAAAACGTCGGTGAAAGATTTTGCCGCGGCGGAACCGCCAATTGCCGCGTCTATTACGGATTCAATGGAGGAAAAGGATAACGATGACGTCAGACTCTTCTAAAAACGGGACGCGCCTGCTCGACGGCGTTCGCGGACCGGCGGATGTTAAGGCGATCCGCGAGCAAGATTTGCCGCAGCTTGCCCAGGAAGTGCGCGAGGAGCTGATCAAAGTCCTCTCGCAGACCGGAGGCCATCTTGGGCCTAATCTCGGCGTGGTCGAATTGACCATCGCGCTGCATCGCGTCTTCGATACTCCGAGGGACCGCTTCGTTTTCGATGTCAGCCACCAGGGTTACGTCCACAAAATGTTTACCGGCCGTCTCGATCGCATCGGGACGATGCGGCAATACCAGGGGTTGAACGGATTTCTGTTGCGCACGGAAAGCGAACACGATTGCTACGGAGCGGGACACGCCGGCACGGCCTTGTCGGCCGGGCTGGGAATGGCGGTCGGGCGCGATTTGCGCGGCGCCGATGATCAACACGTGGTGGTAGTAGCGGGCGACGCCGCTTTCACTTGCGGGATCAGTTATGAGGCGCTGAACAATGCCAAATCGCAGACGAAGCGTTTCATTGTCGTGCTCAACGACAACGAATGGTCGATCGCGAAAAATGTCGGGGCTATCGCTTCCTATTTTAACACCATTACCACTCACCCGATGTACGCGGGGCTTCACGAAAAAGCGCGCCGGTTTATCAAAGCGGTTGGGGGCAAGGGGGCGGTGCATCTCGCCCACAAGTTTGAAGAAGGGGTCAAAAATTTGCTCGTGCCGAGTGTGATTTTCGAAGAACTCGGCCTGCGCTATTACGGGCCGATCGATGGGCACGATATTCCGTTGCTGATCAAAACGTTCGAGTTTTTGAAAACGCAGGAAGAACCGGTTCTGCTGCACATCCTAACGAAAAAAGGGAAAGGATACGAGCCGGCCATTGCCAAGCCAGACAAGTTCCATGGGCTGGGCAAATACAAACTCGAGACCGGAGAAACCGCGCCGACGCCGACGCCGACCTACTCGGAAATTATCGGTAAAACCTTGGCCAAATTCGCCGATTCCAACAAGAACATCGTTGCCATCACCGCGGCGATGCCGAGCGGCACGGGGCTCGGATTTTTTCAAGCGGCGCATCCCGACCGCTATTACGATGTCGGCATCGCGGAAGAACATGCTGCGCTGTTTGCCTGCGGCCTGGCCACGCAGGGATTGAAACCGTTCCTCGCGATTTATTCGACTTTCTTCCAACGCGCCTACGACATGGCGATTCACGACATGGCAATTCAGAAACTAAACGTCGCGCTTTGCATGGACCGCGCCGGATTGAGCGGGGACGACGGACCAACTCATCACGGTTTGTTCGATATCGGTTATCTCCGGCATATCCCAAATTGGATGCACATGCAGCCGAAGAACGAAGATGAATTCGTGGACATGCTTTGGACGATGGCGAACTACAACGCCGGTCCGATTGCGATCCGTTATCCGCGCGGGGCAGGCACGGGCGCGAAACCAAAGCCCGAACCGAAACTGCTCGAGATCGGAAAAGCCGAAGTGGTGCAGCACGGACGAGAGGTCGCGATTTTCGGACTCGGCAACATGTTCGAAGTCGCCGAGGAAGCAGCCAAGAAGCTGGAGGAAAAGGGAATTTCGGTTGCGCTCATTAACCCGCGCTGGATCAAACCGCTCGACACCGGGACGCTGGAATTTTTTGCCCGTAGCGTGGAAGTCGTTTGTACCATTGAAGACCACGTTTTGCACAACGGCTTTGGCTGCGCGGTGATGGAGCATTTGTATTCGCAGGGAATTCATACGCCCATGGTGCGGATTGGCTGGCCTGATGAATTCATCGAGCACGGCAGCGTTCCAATTCTGCGCCAGAAACATGGCATTACCGCCGACGCGCTGGTGGAAAAAGTGCTGCCGCTTTTGCGCAAGAAACCGGCGGCGAAATCGAGCGCGGCTTAGCGCACCGAGTCCGAGAAGAGAGGGTAGTTGCCGATATGGCTATTGTGCCATATCGTGGATAGCGGTGACGAAGATGACAATGTTTATTAATGAAGGGCTTTTGGCCCGAGTGATGAAACTGACCGGCCTCAAGACGAAGACGCAAACGGTGGAATTTGCGCTCCGGGAGACAGAGAGAAAAGCGAGGCTCACCAAATTCTTAGGCGAGCGAAAAATCGCAGCTTCGGAATGGAAGGAAAGCATCGATCCGGCGTACGATCTCAACCGGTTGAGAGTGGCGGAGAAACCTCCAAGGTATTCCGGCAAACGTGGTGCTGGTTGATTCGTCGATCTACGTCCATCTGTTGCAAGCGGGATCGGATCCGGTCGCGCAATTGGCGGAGCGCTTCGAGATCAACGAGTTGATGGCCTGCGATGTGGTCCGGTGCGAAGTATTACGCGGGATTATTCGGCCGAAAGTGCGCGCCGATCTGGCAATGTTTTTTGATCTCCTTGTGCACGTGACGATGGATCATCGGGCCTGGCAGGAAACGGAAGACCTGGCGTGGCGGCTGGATCGCACCGGTAACATTCTACCGTTAACCGATCTGATGATCGCAGTCTGCGCCTTCCGGGCGGGCGCGGAACTGCTGACGCGAGATCATCATTTTAAAATGATCCCGCGCCTTCGTCTGGTCGAATGGTAATTGAAATCGCTAAATTCAAATGAGTGCCATCG
>QHQU01000179.1 GCA_003219925.1 Verrucomicrobiota bacterium | reverse complement strand
AGAGTTACAAAGGTTACATCGTTAAATTGAAAGTGTTCGTCACCCTTGTAACGTTGTAACCCTTTTAACCTTCTAACGTTTTTAATATGGCCGTTTCAATTCGACTCCGCAGAGAGGGGGCGCTCAACCGCCCTTACTATAAAGTGGTCGTGACCGATAAACGCAGTCCGCGCGATGGAAAATTTCTTGAGCTCGTCGGCACTTACGACCCGAAAAAACAAGGGCACAACAGCTCGCTCAAGCTCGATCGCATTGAGCACTGGCTCGCGCGCGGCGCCCAGCCGTCCGACACTGTTCGCAGCCTGATTAAGAAAAATAAAAAACAGGCCGCGAGCGCGCCCGCTCTGTAACTGCGGTCCATGACCGACGTGGAAGTAGGCCAGGCTTAGTCTACGCTGGACGGCGCTCATAGGGCGCTGCTACAAGGAACAAGACCATGCGTGAATTTCTCGAGTTCGTTGTCCGCCAGCTCGTGGAATTCCCTGACGAGGCCATCATCACGGAAATTCCATCGGGCAGAACAACCGTTTTCCGCCTGCAACTGCGGCAAAGCGATGTCGGCCGGATCATTGGCCGCAATGGTCAAACTATTCAATCGATTCGGGCACTACTCTCAAGCGCGGCATCGCGCCATAATCAGCGTGCGACGCTCGAAATCGTGGAGTAATCCCGTCATCCCGAGCAGGGATCCCACCGCAAAGCTTTAAGGTAACTTCAACGGGATCCCTCGACGGCGCTCGGGATGACCGCATATTAGCGACCTCATGCGCATCGATATCATCACGCTTTTCCCGGAAATTTGCCGCGCGCCGCTCAACGAAAGCATGATGAAACGCGCTCAGGAAAGTGGTGCACTCGACTTGCACATTCATAACCTGCGCGCTTGGACGAGCGACAAGCATCACGTCGTAGATGATGCGCCCTTCGGTGGAGGGCAGGGGATGGTGATGAAGCCGGAGCCGATTTTTGCGGCGGTGGAAGATTTGCGAAATCAAAGGTCAAACATCAAGCATCAAACATCCAAGGTTATTTTGATGTCGCCCACCGGGCGCCGTTTCGATCAACGAATGGCTGAACAGCTTTCACACGAATCGAATCTCATTGTCGTCTGTGGGCATTACGAAGGCGTCGATCATCGAGTAGTGGACCATTTGATCGACGAGGAGATATCCATCGGCGATTATGTGCTGACGAACGGCGGGATCGCAGCTGTGATTCTGGTTGATGCAGTTGTCCGATTAATCCCCGGTGTTCTCGGCGACGAACAATCCGCGCACGACGACAGTTTTCGCGAAGGGCTGCTGGAGGCACCGCAATACACGCGCCCGGCGGAGTTTCGTGGTTGGAAAGTTCCGGAAATCCTGCTGAGCGGAAACCACGGCGAAATCGCGAAGTGGCGAGAAGAACAGGCGCGAAAACGCACGCGCGAAAATCGACCGGACCTACTGAGGGACTAATCGCGCGCGCTGATTGATCTGGGGAGCGCAGGCAGCTTGCCTGCGCTTTTCGGCAGCCTGCCGAAAAGAAGTGTCGGCGGCAAGCTGCCGTCGACTGCAGGCTGGCAGCCTGCGCTCCCCAGAATTAGCGAATACGCCCGAGCACGACGCAAGCGTTGATCCCACCGAACCCAAACGAATTACTCATAACGTAATTCAACTTCGCGGATCGTCCATGATTTGGCACGGCGTCCAGGTCGCACGCTGGATCGGGATTTTGATAGTTGATCGTGGGCGGAATCCACTGCCGATCCAGTGCCAACGCGCAGAGGGCGGCTTCGATCGCCCCAGTCGCGCCCAACGGATGAGCATAGTATCCTTTTGTTCCACTTACCGGAATCGTTTTCGCCTGTTCGCCGAAAACTTCCTTGATCGACATCGTTTCGGTATTGTCGTTTAGCTGCGTCGAACTCGCGTGAGCATTGATGTAGTCAATCTGCTCGTGTTCGATTCGTGCGTCGGCCAGCGCTTCGCGCATGGCGCGAATGCACGATTCGCCACCGGGCAACGGCGAAGTCATGTGGAAGGCGTCATTGTTCAGGCTGTAGCCGAGCACTTCCGCGTAAATGCGAGCGCCACGGGCTCGTGCATGTTCGAGCTCTTCGATAATCAGCGATGCAGCGCCTTCGCCCATGACGAAGCCATCGCGCAACCTGTCGAATGGCCGGCAGGCTAGAGCGGGGTCGCCGTCCCAGCGGCTCATAGTCTTAATGAGATCGAACGCGCCGTAGGAGAGCGTGGCCAACGCGGCTTCCGCTCCACCTGCTACAACGACATCGGCAAAATCATCGCGAACGTAGCGCAAGGCTTCGCCGACTGAGACGGTACCGCTGGCACAACTGTTTGAATTAGTGGTGCCAACCCCGCGAAATCCAAATTCAATCGCGATATTGGAATGAGCGGAGCCGCCGAAGACCTGAAGGGCCAGCGTTGGATTCACTCCACGTGTTCCTTTTTTTAGAAAGCGGATGTGTTGATCTTCCGCCTGGCAAACTCCGCCCAGCGCAGTCCCGAAGCTAACGCCGATACGATGCTGTGGCTGCTCCCGCGAATAGGTCAGGCCAGCGTCATCCAGTGCCATTTTGGCCGAGGCAACGGAGAACTGGGCATAACGATCGAGGCGCTTCAATCGATGAGGTGGAAAAAATTCTTCCGCTCTCCAACCGGAAATTTCGCCACCGCAATGGGCATTGAACATCGAAGTATCGAAACTGGAGATGCGCGTGATTCCACTTTTCTCGGTGAGGATACCTTTCCAAAAATTCTCGACGCCCATCCCGATGCACGTGATCGGGCCTATTCCGGTGATGACTGAGCGCCTTCTCTTCATGCGGCGCAATTCGTTCCTTTGGTTTCCAGATACGTTTTCATACATTGAAGCGTTCGATTGGCGATGTGATGAATAAAAAAATCGCCGATGATCGGCTCAGCCAGGGGCGCGAGCACAGGCACACGAAAATTCAGGTCATGGGCGATTTGGACGAGTACACCGGCGGGAGTTTCTTGGAAGGTCCAGACGACCAACATGCCTTTTGTGAAAGCTTTCAGATGATGAAAACGCACTTCGACTTTTTCGCGGTCGATGATCTGCTCGGACGTCCAGGAAATTCGAATGCCGGAGCGCGTCGCAGCCATGATGACAACGTTGCGATCGCTATCGCGCTCAAGATATTTGATGTAACGATAGTGCGGTAAAATCTTTGGCCAGTTCTCCAGATTTGCTGCGGTCTCGAAAATTTCAGCACGCGATGCCTGCATGATAATTGAATTCGTTTTATGCATCGCGGTTGCGCCGGTAATTATTTGAAACGATAAACCTAGCCGGACTACTGACAACATGGCGCTGGAAATGCGATCGAAATGCGAAAAGTGCAGGAACGAGCTTCCCGTGAATGGTGAGGCTTATATTTGCTCGTACGAATGCAGCTTTTGCAAAACTTGTACGGAGGAAATGGAAAACATTTGTCCCAATTGCGGTGGAGAACTGTTGCAAAGACCGCGTCGAAAACCCTCGGTGGTAATCTGAACTTCGAACCCCCCGTCGGCCGCAACGTCATCCCGAGCGCAAACGCCCGTCCGGCTCGGACCGAGGGATTCCGCCGCGAAACCTTTGAGCTAACTTTATTGGGATCCCTCGAC
>QHQU01000178.1 GCA_003219925.1 Verrucomicrobiota bacterium | reverse complement strand
GGATCCTAAATCAAACCTCAAACATCAAACCTCAAACATTTTCCGAAAGGAGGTGATCGCATGTCGCGCGAGCAAATTCGCAAGCTCACGTCGCTCTCATCCTGCGCCGGGTGAGCATCGAAGTTGAGCCAAAAGGCCCTGTCGCAAGTTTTGCGGCAGCTCCCAAAATTGCGCGATCCGAACGTCCTCGTCGGCTCCGTTAGCGCGGACGACGCCGGCGTGTATCGCCTAACGAGAGATTGCGCACTGGTGCAGACGGTGGACTTCTTCACCCCCATCGTGGACGACCCGTTTTGCTACGGTCAAATCGCCGCCACCAATGCGATCTCCGACATTTACGCGATGGGCGGCCGTCCGCTCACTGCGTTGAACATCATGGGAATCCCGACTGATCTCGTCCCGAACAAGGTAATTACGGAGATCCTTCGCGGCGGCACGGCGAAGGCGAAAGAGGCCGGCTGCGCAATAATCGGTGGGCACACCATTCGCAATCCCGAGCCAATTTATGGACTCGCTGTCACCGGAATGGTGTCCCCGAGGCGCATGCTGACGAACTCGCGCGCTCGCGCCGGCGATCTCCTTCTTTTGACGAAGCCTCTCGGAACCGGGATCGCAACGACCGGGATCAAACGCGGACTAACGAGTGCTGCACTAATGAGGAAATCCATCACGCTCATGTGCCAGCTGAACATCGTCGGTGCCGAGCTGGCTGAGCTCGGCTTGATTCGCGCGGCTGTTGATGTGACTGGGTTTGGTTTGGTCGGACATCTCTCCTCGATGTGCCGCGCCAGTGGCGTCGGCGCAGAAATCGTCGCCCCAAAAGTGCCCGTGATTACTCGCGAAGTTTTCTCGCTCATCGCGCAAGACTGTGTTCCCGGCGGGACAAGACAAAATCTCGAAACAGCAAATGCCATTGTGGAATGGAACAGTACCCCTGAGCCGGTGCGCCTACTGCTTGCAGACGCACAGACGAGTGGCGGCTTGTTGCTCTGTGTTCCGCCCAAACGATTGCAGGAAGTGGAAGGTGTTTTGAAAAAGAACCGCACCGCCTGCGCAGCGATGATCGGCAAAATCATGCGCTCCAGCAGACCACGCATATGCATGATCGATTAAAAGCGGTTGCAACATCCCCGACCCCTTACCCCAACCCTCTCCCAACAGGAGAGGTGTTTTCCTTCTCCCTGGGGGAGAAGGATAGGATGAGGGCCGCGCAATTGGTTGGCGACTGATACCATCTTATGAATCGAGGCATTGTAACAGAGTCGCGGCGAAAAATTCCTTCGGTGGACAAGGTGGTCTGTGAAATCGGCAACTGCGATCTGCCGCGCCGGGTTATCGTTGACGTTGTTCGACACGAACTCGGGTTGCTACGGGCAGAGAAAAAGGTCCCAAACTTCAGCGGGGTTATGAGCCGCGTTCGCACGGCCGTCGACGCGTTGCAGCTCGCGAAAATTCAACCGGTAATCAACGGCACCGGTATTGTCATTCACACCAACTTCGGCCGCGCACCGCTCGGCCCTGCGCTAATCGAATCGCTTACCGCGATCGGTCCTGGTTACACCAATCTCGAATACGATCTGACAAGCGGCGAACGCGGTCATCGTGCGACTTACCTCGAGCACAATCTCGCGCTGCTCTGCGAGGCCGAAGCAACGACCGTGGTGAACAATTGCGCCGCCGCGCTCATCCTCCTCCTGCGGCATTTTACCGCGAAGAAAAAGGAAGTGGTCATCTCACGCGGCGAGCTGATTCAGATTGGTGGCGGTTTTCGCATCCCGGAAATTCTCGAAGCCGGTGGCGCGAAACTGCGCGAAATCGGTACCACGAACAAAACTTCGGTTAAAGATTACGCCCGCGCCCTCGGGCCCGATACCGCCCTGATCCTAAAGGTGCATCGCAGCAATTTTTTCATGGGCGGATTTATTGAATCGCCCGGCACGGACGCGCTGGCAAAACTCGCCCGCTCGAAAAGTGTTCCTTTTGTCGAAGATCTCGGTAGCGGCGCGATTGTCGCGACAGAAAAGCTCGGAGCGATGGAACACGAACCCAGGCCTAACGAGACGTTAAGCAGCGGGGTCGATCTGGTTTGCTTCAGCGCCGACAAACTGTTCGGCGGTCCGCAGGCCGGAATTATCGCTGGAAAACGGCGTCATATCGCGGCGCTCAAGCGCGAGCCCTTTTTCCGCGCGCTGCGCTGCGACAAACTCATTTTGACCGCGCTGCAGGCCACGGTTGATCTTTATCTAGCGGGTAAGAGCAGCGAGCTGCCTGTGCTTGCCATGCTGGAGGTTACCAATGACGAATTGCGCATCCGCGCTGAGCGTTTACTCGAGCAAATCCGCGATCTGCCACTGCACATTGCCGTCGGCGAAGGCAAGGCGCAGATCGGCGGAGGTAGCTTGCCCCGCTCTGCTATTCCATCGGTCACGCTTGATCTACGGCCGAAGACAATTTCGCTCGAAAATCTCGCCACCAGACTCCGGCGCGCCTCGCCGCCAATCGTCGGCTACATCGCAGGAGGAAAATTTAAACTCGATCTGCGCACCATTTTCCCGCGACAGGATGCGGAGGTTGTGAGCGCACTGCGCTCCACGACGAAATGGAATTGAAGCGGTTCATCCTCGCAACGGCCGGGCACGTTGATCACGGCAAGAGCGCGCTCGTGCGTGCGCTCACCGGCACCGACCCGGATCGCCTCCCCGAAGAAAAGCTGCGTGGCATCACGATCGAGCTGGGGTTTGCGCAGCTTGAACTGCGAATGCCTGACGCGTTGCTCAGCATCGGCATCGTGGACGTGCCGGGACACGAGGATTTTGTCAAGAACATGGTCGCGGGCGTCGGCTCGATCGATCTCGCGCTGCTCGTTGTCGCGGCTGATGACGGCTGGATGCCGCAGACGGAAGAACATCTGCAGATTTTGATTTATCTCGGGGTGCGGCGCGTCGTCGTCGCGCTCACGAAAATTGACCTCGTTGAAGCGGCAGACGCGGCCGAGGAAAAGGTCCGCGCCCAACTCCGCGATACGCCATTCGGAGATGCGGCAATCGTTCGGACATCGATCACAACCGGGAGCGGCGTCGAGGAATTGAAAGCGCAGCTCGCGCGCGAATTCAGCGTGCTCGTCCCCCAGCGCGATCTCGGCAAACCGCGCCTCGCGGTTGATCGCGCGTTCATTTTGCGCGGCATCGGAACTATCGTAACTGGCACACTTGTCGGTGGAACGCTGAGGCGCGGACAAGCTGTGGTCGTTCAACCGGCCAAGATTCCCGCGCGGATCCGCACGATTCAAAATCACAATCGTGAAGTTGAAGCGATCGGTCCCGGCGCGCGAACGGCGTTGAGTCTGCCGGATGTGGCCGTAGCGCGCGAGAAGAACACTTTGGGTGTTTGGCGCGGCGATGTTATCACGCTTAGTGAATTCGGCGAAGCGAGTGCGATTGCAGACGTCATGCTGTCTCGCTCTCGGCGCTTGCCGATGAAGACGAGGTCGATCAAACATGGCACCGCAATGCGGGTGCACCACGGCAGCGCCAACTTCGGTGCGCGTGCTTTTTTCCAAACCAGTGAAGAGCTGCGCGCGGGCGAAACTGCCATTGCCCAAATACGTTTTGACGAACCGGCGTTCCTTTTCGCCGGCGATCGCTTTGTGATTCGCGATGCCGCTGAACAGAACACGCTGGCCGGTGGGGTTGTATTGGATCCGGATTCGAGCGCGCGAAATTTTCGGCGCGCAGCTCAGCGCGAATTTCTCGCCAAACGGGCGCAGGCGCCGCACGAAGCAGGAGTCTTTGTGGCGACGCAGATCGGGCGCGATTGCGCGGTGAAGCGTAACGCGCTGGTCGTAAAATCATCGTTCAGCGCGGACGACATCGCTGAGTCGCTTAGGAGTGCGAATGTGATCGAGCGCGGTGAACTTGTGGTTGACGCAAAGTGGTGGAATGAATTTTTGCGACAAGCCGAAGCGACCATTGACGTCGAACATAGGACGCATCCAAACCGCCGTGGGCTCGCGCTCTCAGAACTTCGCCAGGCGCTCGCAGGTGAATTGCCGCTTCCGGAAGTTTTCGACGTGCTCGCGTCTGAATTGTGCCGCAATGGTTTTGTTCGCACTGGCGAAGCCATCGGTCGCGCTACGCACCGTCCGACTTTGCCGCTGCAACTTCAGATTGCCGCTCAGA
>QHQU01000055.1 GCA_003219925.1 Verrucomicrobiota bacterium | reverse complement strand
GGCGAATTTCTTCGGCTACATCGAGGGCGGACCGGACGCCATCATTGCCGCGCTGGAAAAGTTGCGCAAGAGCTAGCGGACGAACGCCGGCTCGCTTTTCGAGGTTATAAAGGCGCGTTGCAATACATCCGCTAGATCGCGCCGGGTAAACGGTTTCGGTAATGCCCCGCGGAATCCGTATTGCAAGAATTCCGCGAGCGCCGCTTCGTCGGAATAACCGCTGCAAATAATGGCAACGACGCTGGGATCAATGTTGCGCAGACGCGAGATCGTGGCCAGCCCGCCCATGCCGCCACGAATCGTTGCATCCAAAATCACTGCCTGAAAATTTTCGCCGCGGCGCATGGCGCGCTCATAGGTATTCACGGCTTCCACGCCATCAGTCACGGCGGTGACTTCGTAGCCGAGAGTATTGAGCAATTGGGAAGTGAGCTCCCGAATTCCTTCCTCATCGTCCATCACCAGGATGCGTTGCAGAGTAGATGGCAATCCTGAGTTGGGGACGTTCTTTATTACCGCCGGTTCGGCCCTGGCTGCTGGAAGATAGAAGGCAAAGACCGCACCGGCAGGGGACGATTGTTCGAGGTGCAACATCCCCTCGTGTTTCTTAACAATAGAAAAACTTATCGAAAGTCCCAATCCGCTGCTCACCGGTTTGGTAGTGAAATAGGGATCGAAGATTTTCGTCGCCATATCCGCCGGAACGCCGCCGCCGTGATCCGTGATCGCGACCTTGATATAGCGGCCGCTAGGCAGGAGCGCGCCCGGTTTGTCGTCCAGTTTTACGTTGCGCGCTGAAATATCTACCGTGCCACCGGAGGGCATCGCTTCGCGAGCGTTAATCATGAGCGCGTTGATTACCTGCTCGATTTGGGTTGGATCAACTTCGGTCGGCCACAGGTCCGGCGGAATATCCATTTCCGCGCGTAGATTCGAGCCGTGCAACGAAAAGTGGGCTGACTTAACCAACAGCTCGGACATTCTCACAATTTTTTTCACCGGCGAACCGCCTTTGGAGAAAGTGAGCAACTGACTCGACATGTGGGCGGCTTCCTGCGCCGCCTGGGATGCTTTAGCGAGGCAACCAAGCAAATTCTTCTCTTCCACCGGCGCTTCCAGTTGGGCCAGGCCAATGTTGCCGGAGATGACGGTTAGAATATTGTTCAAATCGTGGGCGATTCCGCCGGCCAGCGTCCCCAATGATTCGATTTTGCCTTTGGTGAGCCGGTCGTCTTCTGCGCGCTTACGCTCGGTCACGTCACGAAAGAAAGCGGAGACGCCTCCGCCGCTGGGATAGGCGTGCACTTCGAACCACTTCGTTCCGCTCGGGTCGCACGCTTCAAATTCGATGGGTTCCTGCTCGGCCATAACCCGCCGATAATTCTTCTCAAAAGTGCTACCGCGAAGTTCGGGAAACTTCTGCCACAGCTCACCTCCCAAAAGCTCTTTGCGTGACCGTCCGAACGAAGACTCTGCCTCCGGGTTCACATAGGTAAAGCGCCACGCGTAATCGAGCGCAAAGAAACTATCCGTCGTATTCTCGAGAATATCCGTCAGGGTCCGGGCCGATTGCTGGAGTGCAATCCGCGCCTGGTTTCGTTCCGTAAGATCTCGAATTTGCCGCTCCGCCACCGCCAGGCGCACATTGAGCAACGATAGATCGATTGGTTTGGTCAGGTAATCATTCGCCCCCACCTCCAGCGCCATCTCCAGATCTGCGCGATCGGTTTTCCCGGTGACGAGCAAAATGAACATCTCGTCGCCGTCCTGGCGCGCCCGCAATTCGCGACACAAGTCGATGCCGCTCTTTCCTGGCAACATCCAGTCCAGAATAAGGAAAGGGAAGGTTTCCGTGGCCATAGCGCGCTCGGCCTCCTCAGCGGTAGCGACCTGTGTCACTTTGTGGCCGCGCATTGCGATCAGCCGGGAGAGGGTTTTCCGGCTGTCGTCCTGGTCTTCGACAAGAAGAATGTTCATCACGCGATAATCGGCGTCAGTGCGGCCTCTCGGCCTCCCGCCGAAGCTTGATCAGCCCCTCAAACATCGATGCTCCCAAAACAGCAGATTAGCTGCCAAATTCAGTCTCCCGGGAGCTGTAGCCCGGCTTTCCCTCCTCCGATTTTCCACAACCCGGTTGCGATGTTGGTGCCGCCGCGTTAATAAGGCAATCTGTCGCGCTTCTGAGTCTCATGCTGCGAAAATTCCGCGCACTTTTTTTCCTCGTTCCGGCGATGGTTGCATTGGCCCAGCAACCCTCGCCCCCGCCCTCCCCCTCGCCGGCAAAGCCAAAACCACCGCCGATCCCGGAACAAAAAACAACGGTCAGCTCGGTGCACGTCGATGGCCCCTACATCGCACTCACCTTCGATGACGGTCCAAGCGAAAAACTGACGCCGCGGTTGTTGGATTTGCTCGGGCAACATCACATCCACGCCACCTTTTTTGTCATCGGCGAGAATGTGGCGCAGCATCCCGAAATCCTGCAGCGCGCAGCACGGGAAGGTCACGAGATTGGCAACCACTCCTGGTCGCACCCCAATCTCGCGAAAATGTCCGACGATGCCGTGCGCAGCCAGATCAAGCGCACCGAAGAGGCGATCACCGGCGCGATTGGCTCACGCCCGGTTTTACTTCGCCCGCCCTACGGTTCGATTACGCCGCGTCAAAAACATCTTATTCACGACGACCTGGGCTATGAAATTATTCTGTGGGACGTGGATCCTCTCGACTGGAAGGAACCTGGTCCAAATATCGTTAGTAGTCGTATTCTGAAAGAGACGCGCCCGGGATCGATCGTGCTATCGCATGACATTCATGCGCAGACCATCCAGGCGATGCCGGCGACCTTAACCGAGCTCGAAGCCAAGGGATTCAAATTCGTTACCGTCTCCGAATTGTTGAAGCTACAGACGCCGGTTCCGCCGCCGACGCCGAAGCCGGTCAACACGACAACCGCCGCTCCCTCGCCGGTTGTCGCCCCTTCGCCGAACGGTTAATGCTCGCGGCATGATCGCCGATCATTACTTGCAGCTTCGAACCGATCTCGAAACTGCGCTGATCCGATTGCTCCGACTCGGCGCAGATCTGCAACGTAACCCGGGCTCATTGGAGACGCTGCACGCGCTTCTTATCGACATTCGCCAACCGCTCCTTTTTGTGGTGGTCGGTGAAGTGAAAGCGGGAAAATCCTCGCTTCTAAATGCCCTTTTCGGCCGCGAATTCGCCAAGACTGGCGTGTTGCCGGCAACCGATCGCGTCTGCATTTTTCGCTACGGCGAGGTGGAAAAAACGGTCGATGTCTCTCCCCAACTGATCGAACGCTATCTTCCGATCGATTTTTTGCGCGACTTCAATGTCGTCGATACCCCCGGCACCAACACCATGGTGGAGGAGCATCAACGCATCACCGAAGAATTCGTCCCCCGGGCCGATCTCGTGTTCTTCGTTTTTTCCGTAGTCAATCCCTGGACGCAATCAGCCTGGGACCTTCTCGCTTTTGTGCAAAAGCGTTGGCTGAAAAATATCGTTTTCGTTTTGCAACAGGCCGACCTGCGCGATCCCTCCGAGATTGCGGTGATTCGACGTCATCTTCAGGATACCGCCCTTCAGAAACTCGGAACCGCACCACCTATTTTTGCCGTTTCGGCGCGTCAGGCTTTACTCGCGCGGACGGGCGCGCCCGGAGCGGCCAGCCTCGAAGAGAAGAGCCAGATTGTTCCATTGCAAGAGCACATTGATTTGATCATGTCGGATGCGAGCGCACACGCGCTCAAGTTGCGCTCGGCCTGGCAAACAGCGCAGGTTGTTCTGCAAGAGATAGCCTCGGAAGTGCGCGAGGCATTTCGCACCATTCGCCAGGACGAAGAACGGTTCGAGCGTCTGATGCACTTCCTCCAGGCGCGCAAGGAGCAAACGTTGCGGCAGGTGCACGGTTTTGTCCGAGGGGTCGAGCAAGCCTGTCGTGATTGCGCTGTCCAGGGAACGAGCTTTCTCGAGAGCAAACTGACCTTCTGGACCACCGTCAACATGATTTGGCGACGCGATTATTGGCAGCGCGATTTTCAAGACGAAATGGAAACGAAACTGCGGCAGATCGTGCAGCCGCAAATCGAAAATGCAGTGCAATTACTTGAAACCGATCTGCGTGGAATCTGGCCGCAACTGCAGGACATGATCGAGTCGCATTTTGCCGGCGACGCGAAGTCTCAGGCGCCGCGGACGCCACCGGATTTCGCGCGCCAACGCCGCGAGTTGTTGCAATCCATTCAACTGACTCTGGCCGAGCGAGGCGGCGGGAACGCCATTGAAGAACAAATGGCGGTGATATTTCGGGAAACATCGGACCGCTTGCGAATTCCGGCGGGCGTGGCAGCGGCGGGCGGACTTGTGGCACTGGTTGCGGCCATGAGTAGCGCCGCTATCGCCGATGTCACGGGGGTGTTGGCCGCTTCAGCCGTGATCATTGGAACTTTTCTGGCAAAACGACAGCGTGCAAAAATCTTACGCGTTTATGCCGAACAAATGGAAGCAAAACGCAGCGAGCTCGTGCTTGCGATCGAGAATCAGATCACTCATGCCATCGATTTGTTCTACGGCGAGATCAATGCCGCAATACAACCGCTCACCGCCTTCTGCACCGCGCAACGCGCGCACTATCAACTGCTCGTCGACCGGATCAACGAGCTCGACACGACTTTCGAAAAATTGCGTCCGCGCGTGGTGGGAAGCCGCGCCGACTAGCGCGAGGTGGCCCCGCCGTTTTGCTGGACAAGGCGTGCCTCAGCCTGACGCTTGGCAATCACGAAATGGTTGTTGTCACCATAGCTACGCCATGGCCCGGGCGGAATATCGCGCACTTCCACAAATTGCCAGTCGGTCACATCAGTTGGGCCGAGCCCGAGGTAATCGCGCACAGCCGGGGAGACATCGAGACCTGCTCCGTGATTCAGGTTCGGTTTCGGTCGCTCATTCTGGAAAACATACTGGAAATGGTCGGTGCGGAAGGGTCCGCAATCTTCCCATTGGGCGTAGCAAACACGATTGCCTTTGCGGATCGCCAGCCAGTGGTCTTTGCACACAGAGCGGCCCGGTTCGCTATAGGCAGTCCTAAACCACGGAATCACCAGCGGCGCTTCCGGCTTGAACTGCCCGTGCGTGACGTCGTTGTAAGGGAGGGCGCAATAAAAAGGATTCTGCCGCGGGGTAAATGAAGCGGGAATGTAATTCCTGCGCGAGGACGGCTCGGGAGTATCGAAGCCGCCGTAATTCGAGGTCCAGTTCGCATCCCAGCAGCTCTTGTAATTCGGGACAGGATTATTCCCGCCGGCCTGCTCGCCTACCCAAAAGACCGTTGTCACGATGTTGCTTTTCCAAGGGTAGCGCGTCGCCGTGCTGGTCCGGGAAGCGGTCGGGACAAACACCTGCGGCTCGACTTTTAGCAAGGCTTGTTCGCGCAATTTCCGGGCGTATTTGGCGAAATCGGCTGAACTCTCGTAAGGCGATTGGGCCATTGCCACCCCCGTCCCAAGGAACACTAAAGCGACGGCGGGAAAACCTTTTCTCATTAGCGTGGCTTGTTTATGCGAAAACTTGCCATCAGGCAAGGGTTTTTCCTCTTTTCGAGGAATCCTTCCCTGGGCTGGCTGTTTGTCATCTGCAGCAGTATCCATTCCAAGTATTTAGCCACGCGACAGCACGGTATCGCGCCGAAAATGCGCTTCGTCCGTCTGCGGATAATCCAGGGTATAATGCAGTCCCCGGCTCTCTTTGCGCAGTAGGGCGCTGTCCACGATCAGGGCCGCCACCGTCGCCAGATTCCTCAGTTCGAGCAGGTCGACCGAGACCTTGAAATTCCAATAAAATTCGCGGATTTCGCGCTGGAGATTCCGCAAACGCGAGGCTGCGCGCTGCAGGCGTTTGTCGGACCGAACCACCCCGACGTAGTCCCACATCAGGCGCCGGATCTCGTCCCAGTTGTGATAAATCACCACCAGTTCGTCCACGTCCTGGACATTGCCCGAGACCCATTCCGGCAAGGCAATTTTGTGATCTTGCTCCTTCGGAAACTCGCGCACCAGTGCCTCGCAAGCCCGGCGCGCCACCACCACGCCCTCGAGCAGCGAATTGCTGGCCAGGCGATTTGCCCCATGCAAACCGGTGCAACCCACTTCCCCGATGGCGTACAAACCCCGCAGATTGCTCGCACCGTTTATGTCGGTCTTGATTCCCCCGCATTGATAATGCGCCGCTGGCACCACCGGAATTGGTTGCCGGCTCATATCGATCCCGAGCTGCAAACAGGTCTCAAAAATGTGCGGAAAACGTTCACGCAAAAACGCCTCCGGCTTGTGCGTAATGTCCAAATAAACGCATTGCGCACCGCTGCGTTTGATCTCCGCATCGATTGCGCGCGCCACTACATCGCGAGGGGCCAGCGAGCCACGCGCGTGATATCGCGACATGAAATCTTCGCCCCGGGCATCACGCAAGATTCCCCCTTCGCCGCGGACTGCTTCAGAAATCAGAAACGAACGCTGTTCGGCGTGGAAGAGGCAGGTGGGATGGAATTGAACAAATTCCATGTTCGCGATGGCGACTCCCGCGCGCCATGCCATGGCCACCCCGTCGCCCGTCGCAACCGCTGGATTCGTGGTGTAGAGATAAACCTTCCCGCATCCCCCAGTAGCCAGCACCACCCGATCGCTTCGGATCGTCTCAACTTCGCCCGTTTTCTCATCGAGCGAATAAAGTCCGAGGCACCGATCTTCCGTTGCGAAACCAAGCTTGGCCGCGGTGATCAAATCGATCGCGGTATGGTTTTCCAGCAATTGCACCCGGGGCGATCGGCCGAGCGCCGCCAATAGCTTGTTTTCGATCTCGCGGCCGGTTACGTCCTGGACGTGCAACACTCGCCGCTTCGAATGCCCGCCCTCCCGCCCGAGATCGAGCTCGCGATGACCCGTAACGTCGCGTTCATCGAAATGGACGCCGACTTCCATTAGCTCGCGGATCGCCTCCGGAGCTTCCGTCACAATCGTGCGCACAACTTTTTCGTCGCAGAGCCCGGCGCCGGCTTCGAGCGTGTCGCGCACATGCAACTCGAAAGAATCTTCATCGCTCGTGACGCAAGCAATCCCGCCCTGCGCCCAGGCCGTGTTGCTGTCCGCCCCTTTGCGCTTGGTGATCACGGCGACAGAACCGTGCTGCGCCGCTTTCAAGGCAAAGCTCAAGCCCGCGATCCCGCTCCCCACCACAACGAAATCGAATTCCTTCACGTCAGTCGCAAGTTATCGATTAATCGCGTTTCGCCGACGAAAACCGCAAGTGCGATAAGCGCGTTCGGTCGCAGGTTTTCCAGCGGTTCCAAGTTTTCGGCATCGACGATGGTGATGTAATCAATACGTGCCCGTTTTGCCGGGCTGACTACCTCCTTGGCGACGTCGATCAATTTGCTGACGGAATTTTCTCCGCCAGCGGCCAATTCTTTCACCCGCAGCATGGCCTGATACAGCGCTGGCGCTGCGGCGCGCTCATCCGCGCTCAAGTATTGATTGCGTGAGCTTAACGCCAACCCGTCCGCCTCGCGCACCGTCGGCACACCGATAATTTCGATCGGGAAATTCAGGTCGCGCACCATTCGCCGGATGACCGCAAGTTGCTGGTAGTCCTTTTCCCCGAAGACCGTCGCTGCTGGCGCCAGCAAATTAAAAAGCTTTGCCACCACAGTGCAGACGCCTTGGAAATGTCCCGGCCGCGAGGCCCCGCAAAGCCCCGCCGACAACCGCGTCTCTTCGACGTAAACAGATCGATCATCAAAATACATCTGGCGCGGACGAAAAAGCAGATTCACTCCAGCGTCCTCGCAAAATTTTTCATCCGCGGACTCCGGCCGCGGATATTTCTCAAAGTCCGATCCCGGCTCGAACTGCAATGGATTAACGAAAATGCTGACTGCGACTTCCCCGGCATTTCCCGCATGTTCACGCGCGACGCGAATCAACTCCAAGTGTCCCCGATGCAACGCCCCCATCGTCGGCACGAGGACGGATTTGCCCGTTCGTCGGCGCACATGCGCATGGGCGGCGTCAGTTGATTCGATAATTTTCATTTGGAAAACTCGGCCTCCCGAGGGAAACCGCCATTCCGGGTCGGGCCGAGGGATCCCATGATGGAATCTTTAAGGTAACGCAGCGGGATCCCTCGACTATGCTCGGGATGACGAATCCATCCAAATCGCCTGCCGTCCAACCGCAAACTTTCGATGCCTGAAATTTTTCCAGCCGGCGCGCTCAGCCAGCTTTCGCATTTCCAAGAAAGTGAAGGCACGAGCCGCGGACAGCCGCGCATCCGTTTTCGTCATCTCATCGCGATAGATTGTGGCCGTCACAAAATACACGGCACAGCTCAACCAGCGGGCCCGGCGCAAATCGGCGAGCAAAACACGGGCTCTTGAGAGTTCGCGAATTTTTTGCAGAGCGCGCACAGCGTCATCGGCAGTGAAATGGTGAAGCGTGAGCGAACAGAATACGATATCGTAACCTTCTGGCGGATCCCATTCGAACAGGTTCGCGCAACTGAAATCGATCTCCGGATATGCCGCGCTCAGTCGTCGCGCAATTTCGATGGTTGATTCCTGTTGATCGATCGCGTCGATCTGAACTGAAACATCTTGTCGTCGCGCGTGATCGGCGATCAGCCGTGGGATGTCGCCCGATCCGGTGGCGACGTCCAGGATTCGCGCTTTGTCGTTTGGCTTAAGCCAGCGTCGCAAAAAATGTCTGACCAATCCGTGGCCACCGAACCAGCGATTAAACGAGCGCAGATTGGCAAGGTCGCGTTCCAGCTCGCGCGTGACGGGCTGCGGCCGGTCCATCAATTCCGGCAACGCCGGATCGAACTGCCGCTTCACTTATTCCGCCAGAAAACTCCGCCAGCTCTCGGGCAACAGTGCCGATTCCACATCGCTCGCAATCCGGCCTTCGAACGCCGGTTCAAAATTCGTGCTGGTGCCGTAGACCATGATTGCGTCCTCGCTTCCCTCTACCCGCACCGCATGCGCCACCCCCGGTGGAATGACGACCGCGACATTGTTCGGACCGCGATGATTGTCGCCATCAATAAAAAAATGCATGATGCGGCTGCGAAAACCTTCGCGCACATCGCGCAAAATCATCTCCACCCGGCCCTGCACGAAAAACATTACGTCCCACTGTTCCGCCTCGTAGTTGGATGCAACGTTCGCTCTCCCGGAGAACCGGCGCCGTAGCCATTTCGCCGGATCTTCGCCCTCGGGGACAAAGGGCGGATGAACATGAAAGCCCTTGGCGGTGTTGGCGAACATACGCGCGGTGGCCCATTGCTTTGGCCAGAACTTTAAACTCCCCAGCACGCCTTCATCCCGGCGGGCCAATTCTCCGAACAATCCACGCTGCCGTTGCACATGGATGGCGCGCGCGAAAATTTCGACGCCAGGAATCCAGATCGCCACAAGGGAACGCCGGTTCGCCGAGACAATCTGCCCCGCTTCCACGCCCCCGCCGGCTAGCCGTTTTGCCAGCGCCGGAGCTCGATAGTCCCGTGTGCTCAACGCGGCAACGGCGGCGGGCTGCAAACCGCGCCAAATATCTTTCCCGGATTTTTTCATTTTGTAGCGCCGATGTATGATCGCCGATCGCAAATTAATCAATTAAATCTCTGGAAGTCATCTCATAAGGCGGCGAAGCCGCAAACAGGAAGTCCTCATCCGTTTGTTATCGTGTCTGAGAGGATCTCCCAACAGAGCGCGCAGAACGCGGGCGCTACCCCAGCGAGAAATCGGCCCGTTCGCTGGAAAGATTTGGATTATAATAAGGATCGCGTCGAAACATTTCCGGCCAGCGTTTCTGTAAATCCAGACACATCCTGCTCGCATTTTCCCTTGCTGAAGTGCGCCGTACCTCCGCATAAGGAATCGAAACCGTTCGCAATCCGTGTTCGCGGAGATTCAAACAAAACTCGGTACCGACACAAACGCGGTCATCCCGAGCAAAGTCGAGGGATCCCATGGCGTTACCTGAAGCAGTTTTTTCCAAAACTTCCCGCCGCGTCAGCAAACACGACGCACTCACGGCACTGTAATTCCGCACCGCCTGCAATTGCCGATTTGCGCCCCGGAAATTGCGTGGATACCCGGCAAAAGCCGAACCCACCCTTCCATTCGGCGACAAAATTAATCCGGCGCTTTCAATTGCATCGTCCGACGAAACGATGCGCGCGCCAACTGCACCAATCCTCGGGTTCGACAGTTGCTCCCCCATCGCGCTCAACCAGTTCTCGTCGAGTGGCTCAAGATCGGGATCGAGAAATAGCACGTATTCTCCAGTTGCTTCCTTGAGATTCGCGACGATTTCAAAATTCGGAAAATTTGTTTTCGCCCGAATCCGCTCGGCATCGCGAGCCGCAGCCCCTTTGATAATGATAGAGATTTTCTCCGAACGAATCTCCCGCCGAACGCGGTAGAGGTGCGTTTCCCAATCGATCGTCACGCGAGCATTTTCCTGCCGCCGCACCAAATGCTCCTCGATCGCGCGCCGTCCCGCTTCCAGCGCGCCCGGTTTGCGCCGGATGTTGTGCGCGGTTGATTCGGCCGTGCGCCGCCAATGATAAAGCACTCGCGAGAGGTGTCGGATCCGGTCCGTTTTTTCCGAAATGCGCAGGAGCAAATCGTAATCCTGCGCCCCGTCAAACTCGCTGCGAAATTCGGCGCGCGCCAAATCGCGCCGCATGACCACGAAATGTCCCAGGTAATCGTGCGTTCGAAAAAATTCCGGCGACCAATCCGGTTTCAGGAGTGGCGCCGCCAGTTTCCCATCGACGATTTTGTCTTCGTCGGAATAAATCACATCCGCTTCGCGATCGTTTTGCATAAATTCAATCGCGCGAAACAACGCGTCCGGTTCAAGCAAATCGTCGTGATCGAGCAGCGCGATCCAGTCACCGCACGCCCGCGCCAGCCCCGTGTTTAAGGCTGAGGAGATTCCACCGTGCTCTTGGACGCCGATTTGAATGCGTGCATCACGTTGCCCCAAATTTTTCAGCAAAGCGCGCGCGCGGGAATCACTCGACCCATCATCAATCAGGATCAGCTCCCAATTTTCGTAAGCCTGCGCAATGACCGATTCGATCGCGCCCGTCAGAAATTCGTCAGTCGGATTAAACGTTGGCGTCAAAATCGAAAGGAGCGGCCGATAAGAGAAGGTTCGCGATTGCTCACGCAGTTTCACAGCTTCCTCCTCGGAAACGCGATGCCGGGCAAACCAGCGGCCGTATTCATCTTGCTCAGTGGCGTCAGTTCGTTGCCGCCGCCGGAATAATCGGAACGGCGCGGAAAGAATTTTTGCCACCCGCCCTTCGGCGCTGCGGCGCAACCGTCGATGTTCTTCCCGCAGTACCTGCAAATCGTGCTTCACGTCCTTCAGACGCAACAACTCTTCCTCCAGCCGCGCGATATGCGCTTCCGCTGCTCGCAATTCCTCGCCCTTCACGGGGACAGTATATTGATTGATGCCACGGGCGGGCAAACGTAGCGTGCCCGGCCAAATTCAATGTTCGATTATCCCGTTTATCTTTTATACCGGGTGGGAACAGATTTGCTCGTCTTGTTGCCCCTGCCCTTCTTATTTGCGATGGGGCAAATCTGCGGCGCCATTGCCTGGCTACTCCTGCCGCAATACCGGAAACTTGCTCTGCGAAATGTGCGCATCGCTTTTGGCGACGAACTTTCCGAAACAGAGATGCGCCGGATCGTGCGCCGGCATTTTCGATGGCTGGGAGCGAATTTGCTTTGCAGCGTGAAGTTTACCCGCATGCCGATGGAAAAAATCTTGGAGCGCGTACGCTTGGAAAACTTCGAACTCGTCGAAAACTGTTTCCGGCAAAAGAAGCCGTTTGTCTTGCTCATCAGTCACATCGGTTCCTGGGAGTTTTGCACCCGATTATCTCATTTCTCGCACGGACAGCGGACCGCGACCATTTATCAACGCATCCGCAATCGGCACATTGATCGGCACGTTCGGAAGGCCCGCAGCCGATTTGGTCTGGAGGTCTTTGAGCGCAGCGAAGGGTTCGGCAAAGCGATTGAGTTGCTACGCAGCGGCGGCGGGATCGGGATTCTAATGGATCAACACGCCGGCGACGGCGGCCTTTGGACACCGGTCTTTGGCAGACTGGCGTCGACCACCCCATTGCCCGCGCTGCTCGCGCGACGCACGCGCGCCAAGCTGATCGGATTTGCCGTTCACACGGAAGGTTTCGCACGCTGGCGCGCGGTGGCGGAAACGCCAATCGACGGCGTTAGCGAATCGATCGAAAAGTTAACCGCGTGCAGCAACGAAATTTTGGAAAAACAAGTCAGGCGCGCGCCGGAAGATTGGTTTTGGGTCCACAACCGTTGGAAAACACCCCGGCCAAACTTGCTGCTCTCGAGATATAAACGCGGTGTCTTTTTACCGGAGAAAACCCGGCTTAAGCCATTCCGCATTTTGATTCGGAGCAGCAACTGGCTAGGCGACGCCGTCATGAGTGTCCCGGCGGTGCGTGCCATCAAAGGTGGCCGGCCGGATGCACATCTGACTGTGGCCGTCCCGGAAAAACTTGCACCCCTCTGGAAAATTGTTTCCGAAATCGATGAAGTCATCGTGTTGCCGTCGAAATCTATTTTCGTAGCGGCGCGCTTGATTCGTCAAAATCCACCGTTCGATGCCGCAATCCTGTTTCCGAATTCCCTCCGCAGCGCGCTCGAAGTTTTTTTGGCAGGCATCCCACGGCGGGTTGGCTTAACCGGGCATTGGCGCCGCTGGCTGCTGAATCAAGGACCGCGGAAGACCTTCTCCCGTGGCATCGTTCATCAGACCTACAAGTATTTAGAGTTGGCGACCACGGTGGGGGCAAAAGTGACGCCGCAATTTCCTGCAGCTAATCCGATCAAAAGTCGTCGCGCTCAGTTCAAATTCGCGCTTTGTCCCGGCGCGGAGTATGGCCCGGCGAAACGTTGGCCACGTTTCGCCGAAGTGGCGGAGGAAATTTCTGCGCGATTTCCGGTACGGTGGATTCTATTCGGGACGGCCGGCGATGGGACAGTCGGCTTGGAAATTGCCAAAAAACTGGGCGGGAAGTGTGTGAATCGGATTGGGCAGACGACGCTCGGGGAATTGATCGATGAGTTGAGCGCCTGTGATCTGTTACTTACTAACGATACTGGAACAATGCATCTCGCGGCCCTGTTGCGAATGCCTACGATCTCGATTTTCGGATCGACCGAACCACTGCGCACCGGCCCGCTCGGCCGGGGCCATCGCATTTTTCGGCATCACGTCGAGTGCAGCCCCTGTTTTCTACGTGAATGTCCTCTCGATTTCCGCTGCATGCACGCGGTCACGAGCGCGGAAGTCGTTGGCGCCATTCAAAACATGATTTCCGAGCAGGCTGACCCGGCGAAATCGGGCAACGTTGCTTTCACGCCCGCATTTGGAAATCATACGCCGGTATGACCGTAACCGACGCGCCCCGCATTCGCACCGAAGTGCAGGTGATGTTTTTCGATACCGACTGCGGTGGTGTCGTCCACAACTTAGCTTATCTGCGCTTCATTGAGATCGCCCGTACGCTCCTGGCTGAGCAGCTCGGGCTCGCCTTATCGGACATGGCCGCAACGCAAAAATATCCCGTCGTCGTCCGGACAGAGATCGACTACCGCCGAGCCGCAAAACTTGGCGAGCGCCTGACGATTGAAGGCTGGCTCGATCACCTCGAACGCGTGCGATTTTGGTGCGCTTTTCGGATTGTACGGGACACGGACGATGCCCTAATTGCCGAATGCCGCCAGACGCTGGCGTTGATCCAAATGCCGTCGGCAAAATTGCTGCGCTTGCCCGATAGTTGGGACCGATATCGCGCAGCGGTGGTGGACGCTCAGTAAAATGGTCACGGGCACTGGGACGCTTAGTATTGAGGAAACGTTTCTTGGACCACAAGCATTGCCGCCGCCGCCAACCCGGCACGCGCTCTTCGCTATTCTGATTGCGCTGGGCGTCCTGTTGCACTTCGGGACGATTGGAATCGGCGATCTTTACAGTGAGACCGAAGGCCAGTATGCCGCCGCCGCGCGCGAAATGATTCAGAGTGACCAGTATTTGTTGCCGACGAATGACAGCATTCCACGTTTGCAAAAACCGCCGCTGCTTTACTGGCTGATCGTAGCCAGCTACAAGGTTTTTGGGATCAACACCGCGGCCACGCGCGTTCCGATTGCGTTTTCGGTTGTCGCAACATTAGTGTTCACGTTTCTCATCGGAGAACGGCTAGCCGATTACTGGCGCGGTTTCGCTGCCGGACTGATCTATCTTACGCTCACCGGCACGTTCATTTTCGGTCGTATCGTCATGCCGGAGCCACTCTTTGCCGCGCTTTTTGCGGGAGCGATTTATTGCGGACTGGCCGGGTTCCAGCAGCGCCATCAGCGGCGCGCCTGGTTTACCGGATTCTGGATTTGCGCCGCGCTGGCATGTCTAACCAAGGGTCCACATGGATTGCTTTTTCCGGCGGCGACCTTTGCTGCACTGGCGATCTTTTATCGTGAGGCGCGGATGCGGTTTCGCTCGCTTCTTTGGTGGCCTTATCTGTTACTTTTTCTCGCCATCATCGGACCGTGGTATCTCTGGATCGAAATCCATTTTGACGGTCCGTTTCATCGCATTGTTGCGGACGAGTGGATTAAACATTTGGTAGGCCGCTATCCTAACGGGAATTGGTACGACGACGTTCCACGCTGGCAATTTCTCACCAGCCATCTCGCCTGGTGGTTTCCCTGGTCGCTGGCGATTTTGCCGGCGCCGATGTTTTCCTGGCGGCGGGTGATGCGGCCGCGCGAGATTAGTTTCCAAGATGCTCTCCCGATGGCCTGGGCCATTGTGGTGCTGGCACCGGTTTTGGCTATCGGGCAGCGACAGGATTACTACGCGCTGAGCATGTTCAGCGCGTTTGCGCTTTGGGCCGCGATGATTTTTGAGCGCGCACCAAATTCTCTGCGTAATCTCGGCGCCGCCGCGGTTGGGCTCGTCGGAATCGCGATCGGTTTGATCGCCATAGCGCTTCCGCGGTTTCTTCCCAAAAACGAGAGCGAGTGGGGCGAAACAGATTTTAGGTGGACGGCGTGGAAGGCACTGGCCGATATGCCGGCAAGCACCTGGCTGCATTTTCGCCCACTTCTCGCCATCGCCGCAGTCGGGCTCCTTACCGGCGCAGTCATCACGGTTTATCTACTTCGCCGCGGACGCGAAAAAATCGCAACGGTTGGCCTCGCTTTCGGAATGGTCATGGTCGGTCTTTGCATGATCAGCGGGATCGCGCGAATTGCCCCATTTTTTTCCCTGGCGGAGGCAGCTCGCTTCTTAAACAGCCGATTGGGCACGAACGGTCAGGTGCTGTTTGAAGGCCCGCCTGAAGTTGCCAGCAGTCTCGGGTTTTACCTCGAGCGCAAGTTCGCCATGGTTAATCAGGAGCCCGATCCGCGAATGCCGCTTACTCCCGAGCAGCGCAGTCTCTTTCTCGAGGAAAAAGCCGCGCTCGAACAATGGCGGGTAGCGCGCCCGGTATTTCTCATCGTCGAAGAAGACCGAGTGGTTTACTGGCGTGGGCTACTGGTGCAACACTTCCATGTTTATCACCAGGTCGCGAGTTTCGGTACCTACATCATTCTCTCGAATCAGATGTAGGGGCTGTTTGAAAAAGAGGTGGAACACGCTACCGTGCGAACCTGTTTTCACGATTCAGGATTTAACTGTCTAGCGATTTAACTTTTCAGCTTCACCCATGTCACAACATCGTAGTCTCAAGGGGGCCAGCACCATCGCGGCCAAGCGCAACGTCTTGAAACGTTTTGAGCGCGTCGATCTGCTCAAGAAACGCGGGCAATGGAAGGAAACGAGCAAGGTGATTGGGCTGCCGAAAACCAAGCCGGATGTGTGATCGGCGGCGTGAATCGTTAAAACGTTACATCGTGAATCGGCGTGACAAACCTCGATTCACGATTCTCGATTCACGGTTCACGTTTCCTTGCGCTTAAACCGCTTTCTCGCTGCCGCGGGCGTGGCGTCACGTCGTGGCGCGGACGAACTGATCGCGGGCGGCCGCGTAACCGTGAATGGAAAACCGTGTCGCGATTTTCATTTCCAGCCCGCACCAACCGATTACGTCAAAGTCGATGGCAGGCTCGTTCATCAACGAACGCCTGTTTACATTTTGCTCAACAAACCGGCTGGCTTTGTCTGCACCCGGCGGGATCCAAACACGACCGATACGATTTACGATTTGCTGCCGCCGAAACTTTCTTCGCTCGCCTACGTCGGTCGACTCGACGCTCAGAGTGAAGGTTTACTGGTCCTCACGAATGACGGCGATTTTGCACAGCGCCTGACGCATCCGAGGTTCAAAGTCGAAAAGGAATACGAAGTCGCCCTTGATCGCGCCGCCACGGCGGATTTGGCGCAGCGACTTTTGCGCGGCGTTCTTCTCGATGGGAAACGCGCCCGCGCCAAGCATGTGCAGCAAATTTCGCCAAAGCGATTTCGCATCGTGCTCGAACAAGGAATCAATCGCCAGATCCGACGCATGCTCGAGTGCTTCGGATTTCACGCGAAAAAATTAGCGCGAATTCGGCTCGGCAATCTAAGACTGCACGATCTTCCACGCGGGAAATGGCGACCCTTGAGTGTCCAAGAAGTTGGCGTCCTCTCGAGCAAAACCGCCAGCCCGGCTCGGACCGAGCGATCTCGCCGCCGCGGTAGCTTTAAGGTTGCGCGGCGGGATTCCTCGGCTTTCGCTCGGAATGACGATGAATCTCGATAATTGCTCCGCTGTAATCACGGGAGCATCGGCCGGCATCGGGCGCGAATTCGCCAGACAGTTAGCCTCCCGTGCAAAACTTCTCGTTCTTGTCGCCAGAAGGCGCGATCGACTCGAGCAGTTGCGTACCGAATTAGTTGCCAGAAATCCGGCGCTGCTTGTCAATATCCGCCAGACCGATCTTTCAAATCTAGAGCAGACGATGCAACTCGCTGCCTTGCTCACGAATGAGCCAATCGATTTCCTGATCAACAATGCCGGCGTCGGCGATCACGGTTCCTTTGCCACAGCCGACCCGATTCATGTCAATGAGCAGGTGCAGGTGAACGCGCTGGCCTTAACTGTGCTGACTCGCGCGTTACTGCCGCGGATGATCGCGCAAAAACGAGGGGCAATTTTGAATGTCAGTTCCTCCGCTGGATTTCTCCCTCTCCCCGGCATTGCGGCTTACGCGGCCACAAAAGCATACGTCACCAGTTTTTCCGAAGCGATCCGCGCCGAGACACGCGACTGCGGGATTACCGTGACCGCGCTTTGCCCCGGTCCGGTCCATACCGAATTCGACGAGATCGCGAATCGACAGGAGCATCGACGAAAGCGGCGGAACAGTCTCGTGCATGTTGCGGTTGAGAAAGTCGCACGCGCTGGTTTGGAGGCGATCGAGAGAGACAAACCTCTGGTGATTCCCGGGATCGCCATGAAGATTGCTATGGCGATTGCTCGCGCTTTGCCGTTATCGCTGTTGCGAGTCGCGTCGGGAATCGTGAAGGACGATCGGAATTAGCCTTGGTTGCATCTCTTGCGAGACGCGTGCGTTACCCTAAAGCCATCAGGAAAAAGGGAATTTTTGATCGATGGCAGTCTTGTCCGGCATAATCCCAATCTCTCCTCCCACATCCGGTATATAGACAAAAGCGTAGCGGCGTCTCGGTGTTTGCCAGCCAGTAGCCTCGCCCACCACTCCCTTTTTCCGCTTCTCGGCATAATCGAAAAATTCCGAGGCGGGTTTGACCGACCAGTTAGAGTATTTTCCGATTTGCATGAGTGCCGCTCGTAGATCGCCCTCGCCCCATGGCGTCCCAGTCCGCTTCTTGAAGGCGACATAACGCGCTTTGCCGTTGAAGAAACCGACGGTGATCTCAAATCCTTCGTCCATGTCGCCCGTGAGGAATCCAAACGCCTCTTCGCCCTGGCCCACCATGCCCAAAAGATTCGGCGCCATCGTCGCCTTCTTTCCAAAGTGCGTTTCGAGCTCTTCTTTTGTCTGCAAAAGAATGTTCATTCTGGCAAAAGTGGCTCGGAACTAGACAACGGCGCGAACCTAATGTCGACCCACCAAACACACGAAATACGCTAAAACGAACTTCACGCCAATGCACTTAGCGGCGAATTGTCCAACTTGTTAAAACCGGTCTTTTATCTTCAGGACGCTGCCAACAGAACGAGTGTTTCAAGTTTGGTCCGAAATCCACCCAAAGGCAGGCAAAGCGTGTGGAGCGCAGATCTTGCTGATGCAATCGGCGCGACACAAAAGAAAGCCGCGGTCGACGACCGCGGCTAAAGCTACTACAGGCACCACGCCACTGAGCGCTCGTTACAACCTCATTTATATTTAACCGAGCAGCCGTATGGGCGCGTGTCTGCTTTCGAAACCAGCTTGCCGCTCATCGATTCATCGAGCGCCACTTTCACGTAGTTGGTCGAACTCGGAATGTCGGCTGGATTCGGCGAAGCTTTGCTGTCGATCGCGCCTTCGTAAATGATTTTGCCTTCGGGATCAAGCAAAAGTGCGGTTTGCTTCGTGTCCCAATCCTTCATCACTTTCTGCGCTTGTTCCGGCGACAGGTTTCCCTCGTACCCAGGCGCGTTGGAATCGATCGTCAGCCAGACCACGCCCTTGCCGGTATATTCACCCTGTAACTTCTGCATGTTGCCGCTGCCGTAATGCTTTTTCACAAACGGGCATTCGGGATTAAACCATTCCAGCACTACGTATTTGCCTTTGTATTGGGAAAGGTTGTGTGTTTTCCCCGAAGCATCAGGCAGGCTAAAATCGGGCGCAGCCGCACCGACGGGCGGCGAATCGGCAGCGAAAAGAGTAGTGACGACGAGTGAACTCAATGCAAGCAGAAGTGTTTTCATATTTATTGTGATGCGACTGTTCGGTTAACGGTTTCCAGTTTTTCCAAAACGATGTTCTTGGTGAG
>QHQU01000177.1 GCA_003219925.1 Verrucomicrobiota bacterium | reverse complement strand
CTGCCCGCCAGCTCTGCGAATTCTCCGAAGCGTTCAAACGAAAGGCGAACTCATGCCGCATGATGAAAGACGCGCATCCGCCGACTGGCTCGAATTGGTGCGCGAAAAGGTCCAGAGCCTACGCTTCGGGGTCGTTCAAATCGTAGTGCACGATTCCAAAGTCACACAAATCGAACGGACGGAGAAAACGAGATTGCAAAGCGTAAAGAACGATCTAGAAAGTTAACAATTTTACCGACCAGACCGCTGGAGGATCACACGAGGAGGAATAGCGCTAGCCGGACTTCCGGAGGTTCTTTTCAAGTTAGTAAAATTATCAAGAAATTATCAAGATAAGGAGAAACAAAAGCTTGTGAAAAAATCGTCACTAGTTGGGATCGGGATCATCCTCCCGCTGTTACTGCTGGTAATTCAACCGCTGCGGGCCCAAACCTCCAGCAGCAACTCCGAGTCCGAGCGACTACAGAAGTTGGAGCGGGCAGTTGAGCAATTGCAAAAACGAAACGCCGAGTTGGAACAAGAAGTCAGTAGTTTGAAGAAACAGAGCACCTCTGCCGTTGAGCCTGGTACGGGAGGGAAAACGAAGACGGAGGTAACTTATTTTCGTCACTCCGCGCGCATCGGAATTCAAACTCGTGCTTGGCGGATACATTCAGATGAACTTGGAAGACGGAGAAGTCTCCGCCTTCGAAGGCCGCTTTGGTCAGACCGCGTTGAAAGACCGTTTTCGCCTGCGCCGGGCGCGCATCAACTTAACCGGTGATTTCGCGGAGAACTTCGATTTCAAGGTTGAGGGCGAATTCGAGAACAGCGATGGCATATCATCGAACCGCACCGATTTTTCGGGAACAGACATTTTCATCAACTGGCATCAGTTCGCGGAGGCGAACGTCAAGGTCGGCCAATGGAAAGCGCCGTTCGGATTGGAGCAAATTACTCCAGATCCCACCCTGATCATAATCGAGCGCAGTTTGCCTACCGGGGCTATCACGCCGGAGCGGCAGGTCGGTGTGCAAGTCTGGGGCAAGCCGTTCACGAACATCTGGCCTGCGCAGAAGGATTTGCTGACCTATTACGCTAGCATCTTCAACGGAAATGGACGCAATGTCACCGTTAACGACAACAACAACTTTATGTATGTCGGGCGGTTGGAGCTTCTGCCGTGGCAAGGGAAACTGCTCGGTCAGACTTCCAGTCTGAAGCTTGGCGCCGACGTGCTCAACAGCCGCGATGACAAGGGCACAAATATCTCGCAATCGTTGAACCTATTGGTGAATTCCGACGGTTCCCTCTCGCCATTTACGCTCCCGGGCGCGGATGAAAGGACGGCGTGGAGCGTAGACGCCTGGTTCAATCTGGGTCCGTTTGATTTAATCGGTGAATACCTTCAAGAAAAAGTAAACGGTCGCACCGTGGCCGGGGTGCCTCCAGGGTTCGCCGACTTCACAACGAACGGGTTCTACGTAACGGGAGCTTACTACCTGATCCCGAAGAAGCTTCAAGCCGCCGTCAGATGGGAGCAATTAAATCCGGGACAAAAAGGCAACGATGGCATTCACTCTATTACCGCTGGCCTCAACTATTATATCCACGGCGACGATATCAAGCTAATGGCGAATTATATTCACACCTGGTCGGATTTCCGGCAAGCGAATCCGCAGTTCGGCGATGATCAATTCGATGAGGTCATTATGCGGCTACAGCTGATGTTCTAGCATTACCGAAGCTTGGTATACGTTTGCTAAGTCGGGACGCGCCTGACACCACGCCGGAGCACCGCTTCGACAACTCCTGACAACATTCATCGAGTGAAAGGAAAATTTATGAAAACAAAAGTGATTCTCGTTTTAGCCAGCACAATCTTAGCGATGCACCGGGCGGCGGCTGAAGAAAAGGTCGTTATCCGGTTTGGCCATTTCCCTAATATCACCCACGCCCAGGGGGTGATCGCCCACGCCCTTTCGCGCAAGGGAAAAGGCTGGTTCGAGGAGCGACTCGGACCAAACGTGGAGGTCCAATGGTTTACTTACAACGCCGGACCATCGGCGATGGAAGCGATGTTCGCCGGCTCACTCGATCTGACCTACGTCGGTCAGGGACCGGCGCTCAACGCGCACTTCAAATCCAACGGGCAAGAAGTGCGCGTCATCGCCGGAGCAGCCAACGCCGGAGCAGCGATGGTGGTAAAATCCGATTCACCCATCAAAACTGCGGCAGATTTTCGCGGGAAGAAAATTGCTACCCCGCAGCTCGGAAATACCCAGGACATCTCCTGCCGGGCCTGGTTGAAGGCGCAGGGATTCAAAATTACTCAGACCGGTGGCGATGTGACGGTGCTGCCGACGAATAATCCCGATCAGCTGGCATTATTACAGAGTGGCGGGGTGGACGCGGTGTGGACAGTTGAGCCATGGGTAACGCGTTTGGAACGCGAGGCCAAAGCGCGGGTCTTTCTTGAAGACAAGGATGTAATCACAACCTGGCTGGTCTCGAGCGCAAAGTTTCTTAGCAGCCAACGGGATTTGGCGAAGAAAGTAGTGGCCGCGAACGCGGAGTTGACCGACTGGATCCAGAAGAATCCGGATGAGGCGCAAAAGCTGCTGATCGATGAACTAGCGGCCGAAACGAAGACGACCTTCGCGCCGGACGCAGCCGCCCAGGCGTGGAAACGAATTAAGTTTACAACCGTGGTGCCGAACGAGTTGATCGTAAAGGCGGTGCAAGATGGAAAGGACGCCGGTTTTCTCAAAGGCAATACCGACACTTCCAGGCTAATCGCGGCTCCGTGAGGTTTGGCCACAAAACCGGTTCGGTCACGGAAGAGCTTGCGCTCGTTTCTCCGAGCAAGCTCGCGATCGACAAAGTGTCGAAAAGTTTTCGCAGCCGTGCCGGAACGGTCCTCGCGCTTGATCGCGTCAGCTTGAACGTGGCGGAGGCAGAGTTTGTCTGCATCGTCGGTGCGAGTGGTTGCGGCAAATCGACCCTGCTCAACATCATTGCCGGGCTGGAGAAACCCGACAGCGGAACAGTCTTGGCTGACGGCAAACCGGTGACAGCCCCGGGACGCGAACGGCTGGTCATGTTTCAGGAACCGGCGCTGTTTCCCTGGCTCGATGTCCTTGGCAATGTGCTTTTCCCTTTGAAACTAAAACCAAATCTGACGAAAAAGGATCGCCGTGATGTTGCAAAGTATTACCTCGAGCTCGTCGAGCTAACGAGATTTGAACGCTCCAACATCCACGAGCTTTCCGGGGGAATGAAGCAGCGCGTCGCCCTGGCCCGCGCCCTCGCGCCGAATCCCCGCGTCCTCTTGATGGATGAACCCTTCGCTGCCCTCGATGCTCTCACCCGCGAGCAGCTTTACGGCGATCTCCAGCGCATTTGGAAATCGCGACGCAAAACCATTGTCTTTGTCACCCACAACGTTCGTGAAGCGGTTTGTCTGGGTGATCGGGTCCTGCTTTTTTCTCCTCATCCGGGACGGGTGCAGGAGGAATTCGTAATCGAGCTGCCGCGACCGCGCGACCTGAACAGCGTCGAGCTCGCGACCTATGCTAGCCGAATTACCCACGCCCTCAAAAGCGGTGCCCAATCCGAGACTGCGACAGCGAAATGAAGCGATTCCTCCTCGCCTTTCTCTTTTTCGCGGTCTTGATCGCTCTTTGGGAATGGGCTTTTCGGGCGAAAATCTGGTCGCCGGTCTTGTTGCCGGCTCCGCAGCAAGTCGCGGAGTATCTGAAAACATCCGCCACGGATGGTACTCTTTTCCAGGCTACCGTCATTACCATGCGCCGGCTGCTGATCGGTTATGTCATCGGCCTTATTGGTGGGTTGCCGCTCGGGTTATTAACGGCCCGCTGGAAACTTTTCCACGATACCATCGGGACGCTCGCGCTCGGATTGCAAACGCTGCCCAGCGTGTGCTGGGTCCCTCTCGCGCTTTTGTGGTTCGGGCAAACCGAGGCAGCGATGCTCTTTGTCGTGGTAATGGGAACACTCTGGTCGGTCGTGATTGCGACCGATACCGGGGTGCGGCATGTTCCGCCGATTTACCGGCGGGCGGCGTTGACCATGGGATCAAAGCGTTTGCACATCTGGCTTAAAGTCATCCTGCCGGCAGCTCTCCCATTTATCGTTAGTGGAATGAAGCAAGGCTGGGCTTTCGCCTGGCGTTCGCTCATGGCGGCGGAAATTTTCGTCACAATTCTAACGGGATTTGGACTTGGACAATTGCTTCATTACGGCCGCGAATTGAGCGCGATGGACCAGGTAATTGGCATCATGCTGGTGATCGTCGTCATCGGGTTGCTGGCCGACAAAATCTTGTTTTCCCCGTTCGAACGTTTTCTCCACCGCCGCTGGGGCACTAACCCATGATCCTGCGCCGATCCCACCCCAACGATAAATTAATCGTGGTCTCACGCCAGATCACCATTCAAAACGAACTGGGCCTCCACGCCCGACCGGCCGCGGAGTTCGTCCGCGTCGCGAATGGTTTTCGCGCCGAGATAACTTTGATTAAGGACGAGCAACGGTTTTCTGCCTCCAGCCTCATCGATGTCCTGCGCGCCAATCTCGATTGTGGTGCCAGCGCAATGCTGGAAGCGCGCGGAGCCGACGCCGAAGCGGCTATCACCCGCCTGGAAAAATTGCTCGCAGAATTTCGGAACCGGAAAGAGGATTAGAACTCGGCCGGCCGTTTCTCCGCCTTAATTTCTGAATATCGCACATGCGCCACTGAAATGTTAACCCGGCGCTCCTGAGTTGGGTCACGCCTTATTCTCGTTAGCGCAGGGGCCGCGCCACCAGAATCCCAGTGTCCGAACTGTAACGGTAAAGATAACTGGAGAGCCGTGTGTCGATCACTACTCGGCCATAATTATGCGGCGCCGAGGCATGCATGAAGTGGAGGGTGCCGTCGGCGGTACGCAACGCCAGGCCCACGTGTGACGTCGCACGCAAAGAAGTATAGCGGCCGTCGCGCGAGACAATGCCGATAATGTCGCCACTGCGGAGTCGCGATTCGATTGCGGCCACGCGACTTTTGGGAATTTCGTAAAGCGGCCGCGAGGAAACCTCCGCTTCCATTTCCGCGAGCGGCCGGAGCAGGCCGCGATTGTGCACCAGATAGCGATAATGCCGCCAGCCGTTTGTCATTTCCCGGGCTGAATGCGGCACCTGCACCCCACCCAGGGAGCGGGTCAGATCAGTAAGCAGGCCGCGCCGGTCATTGTCGTAAAGCCAATCTTCAAGGTAGTGGAGGCGAGAGAGATATTCTCCGGTGCATTCGGCGTGTCGGTAACGATCAATCTCGATGTAGCGCAATAACTGCGCCGGTGTCCAATTCGTTTCCGGCTCATCCAGCATCCGCGCGAAGGCGAGAGCGGCCTCAAAAAAGGTCCAGCAATCGAGCCCCGTGAAATTGACCGAGGGCGACTCAACCCGGTTATCGATTTCGAGCGTGAAAGAGCGATAAGGCGTTCCGACCATCGCCTGGCCCACCACCGCAGTCCGCTCCCCAATCGGCAACATCTTCCAGTTCTCGGCCTTCGCGCGCACGACGAGTTGCTCGAAGCGGTCCTGCCCTTTGAAGACCGTGCGCATCGGTAATGTGACTGCACCGCGGGTGGTTCCGATCAGGGCAACAGCCAGTATTGAAATCAAAATTCCCAAACGCATTTGAACACTCTTTGACGGGATTAAATAGAGCGCAACCCGTACCAGAAGTCTCACTTCCGCAACCAGGGCTTTGCCTTCAAATTGGATAGTGCAAAACTTTGGGATCGAGAGGCCCTTACTTTCGTTGGGGATGGTGCGTTCAGGTAATACCTGATGACGCCAATACGGCGCGCTCACACCTGTCATCCTGAGGCGTGTACGCCGAGGGACCCAACAATTACAAATTGCGTCACGCAAACGTTGGGTAATCAACCAACAATCGGGAGGCCCCTCACTTTCGTTCGGGATGACAACCCGCGGCGTCTGTTTGCTCCACTCAATCCGGCATCGCCAATGCCAGCGACAACCGCTCGCACATATTTGCAGATGCGCCCAGCCTGCCCGCGCCGTACATTTTTACCCGATGCACGATTTGTTCGCCAAAAGCGAGGCCGAAAACTTGGAGCGCGTCAGTGCCGCCGCTCCCCTCGCAGCGCGCATGCGTCCTCGTACCCTCGATGAATTCGTCGGACAGGAACATATTCTGGCGCCTGGGAAACTCCTGCGTCGCGCCATCGAAGCCGATCGGTTGCCTTCGCTGATAATTTCCGGCCCGCCCGGAAGTGGCAAAACTACGCTGGCGTATGTCATCGCCGAGATGACCCACTCCGAATTCATTCGGTTGAGCGGCGTGGAAAGTAATGTGGCGGAGATCCGCAAAGTGGTGGCGGCAGCGGCTAATCGGCTCCGAACTTCCGGCCGCAAAACGATCGTCTTCATCGACGAGATCCATCATTTCAATAAAGCGCAGCAGGATATTTTGCTGCCCGATGTCGAGAGCGGAAATCTGAGGCTAATCGGGGCTACCACTTACAATCCGTACTTTTACGTTAATAGCGCACTCGTCTCCCGCTCGCTCGTTTTCCGGCTCGAGCCGCTCACCGTCGAACAGCTCGAAATTTTGATCGATCGCGCGCTGGCGGATTCCGAACGCGGTCTCGGCAAATACAACGTCAAAATGGACGCGGACGCGCGTCGGCACCTGGCCAAGCTCAGTGATGGCGATGCGCGCAAGTGTTTAAACGCGCTCGAAGTGGGGGTGCTAACAACTCCGCCTGTAGCCGCGGCTGCCGGCCGCGGCCACTCAAAAAAGCAGGCGGGAGACGACCAATCCGCCGCGGCCAGCGACCGCGGCGACAATAAATCGCTCATTCACTTTACCCTTCAGGTCGCTGAGGAGAGCATTCAAACCAAGGCGGTCGTTTATGACAAAAAAGGCGACGCGCATTACGACACGATCAGCGCATTCATTAAGAGCATGCGCGCTTCGGATCAAAAAGGTGCGATCTATTGGTTGGCGAAAATGTTGCACGCCGGCGAAGATTTTCGTTTCATCGCGCGCCGCATCGTAATTTTTGCAAGCGAAGATGTCGGGCTGGCTGATCCGGAGGCGCTGCCACTCGCAATCGCCGCGCAACAAGCGGTGGAGTTTGTCGGAATGCCGGAAGCGCGCATTCCATTGGCCCATGCCACCGCTTATATGTGTCGGGCAAAAAAAAGTCGCGAAGCTTACGAATCGTTAGGCGCCGCTACGGAGGAGATTGAATCCGAGCAGACGGAGCGCGTCCCGGAGCATTTGAAGAACAAGCATTTCCCGGTGAATCCGGAAGGATAAGACTCTCACCCCAAGCGGGGGTTGGAACACAGACCTGCAGTCTATGCGCCCAGCGGAGTTACACTCCGCTGAACTGGAGGCAACAGTGCGCCCTTCCGTTGAATCAGAGGCAGCGGAGAGAATGTCCGCTCCGTGCTCGCAGCGGGATCCCTCGAGTCCGAGCCGGACTGGCATTTCGCTCGGGATGACGGGATTTTAGCTTGTGAAAAAGGAGCAAGCTCTAGCCGCAAGACTGCATCCGCGCTTGCGAGATTGGTTTTTCGCTAGTTTTCCGGGTTTCACTCACGCCCAATTGCTCTGCGTTCCCTCCGTTCTTAACCGTGAATCGATTCTGCTAACCTCGCCAACCGGAAGCGGGAAAACGCTGGCCGGGTTTCTTGGTGTTTTTGATTCGCTTCTCCGCGAACTTGAATCAAATGGACTGAAACCGGGCGTGCGCTGTATCTACATTTCGCCGCTCCGCGCTCTCGCCTACGACATCGAGAAGAATTTGCGGGGACCAATCACCGGGATGGGTCTGGAAAATGAATTGCGCATTCATTTGCGCACTGGCGATACCACTGCCGGCGAACGCACAAAATTTCGTAACAAGCCGTCACATTTTCTCGTCACTACGCCCGAATCGCTGGCCATTCTGTTGGCGCAGCAAAGTTACGCGCAACATCTCGCCCACAGCGAATTCGTGATCGTCGATGAACTGCATTCCTTCGCCGGCAACAAACGCGGCGCCGATCTCAGCATTTCGCTTGAGCGATTGCAAATGCTGCGCCGCCAAAACAATCTTTGCCGCGTCGGTCTTTCTGCGACCGCTGCACCGCTCGATTTGCTGGCCCAATTTCTTGTTGGCAAAAATCACCGTTGCCGGATCGCGGAGGCGCGCATTGAGAAGGAGCAAATTGTAGACGTGTTTTCTCCGATCCGACGCGATCCTTATCCACCGTCCGGTTACACCGGAGCTCGCCTCTACGCCGAACTGTCGCAACTGATTCGTTCGCGCCAGTCGGTCATAGTTTTTACCAATGTCCGTTCGGCGGCGGAACAAATCGGCTTGCGTTTGCGCGAGCAGCTCCCGGAATTGGCGGACGCGATCGAAATCCATCACGCTTCGCTCGATCGCAGTGTGCGACTTGAAGTCGAAGATCGTTTGAAGAACGGAGAACTGCGTGCGGTTGTTTGTTCAACCAGCCTCGAACTCGGCATCGATATCGGTGCGGTCGATCTGGTCGTGATGGTGGCAACGCCCAAAGGTGTTTCGCGCGCGATCCAGCGCATCGGCCGCTCCGGGCATTCGTTAAACAAAAATAGTCACGGCATTCTGGTCGCAACCAA
>QHQU01000207.1 GCA_003219925.1 Verrucomicrobiota bacterium | reverse complement strand
TACTTTTCGTTGAGCTCACCGGTACCTCGCCGAACAATTCCATGATCGCTTTCCCCTCAGCCGTGTCGTTGAGAACGGTGGCCGTGCCGTGTGCGTTAATGTAACCGACCTGATTTGGCTTAAGCTCCGCCTGGGCCAGCGCTTGTTCCATGGCGCGACGCGGTCCGCTCCCGTCGGGATTCGGCTGCGTCAGATGATGGTTATCGGTAGAAATTCCGTAGCCAATTATCTCGCCAAGAATTTCCGCGCCACGCCTGCGCGCAGACTCGAATTCTTCAAGCGCGAACAAGGCCGCGCCTTCGCCCAATACCATGCCGGAGCGATTCGAATCAAAGGGTCGACATTTTTCCGGCGTCGCCGCTTGTAATGAATCGAAGCCAACGAACACGAGCTCGGACAGTGCGTCATAACCGCCCGCCAGAATTCGTTGGTAGCGGCCGGTTCGAATCGCGTTAGAAGCATGACCAATTGCGTTTGTGCCGGAGGCGCAGGCGTTCGCGATCACTTGGGCGGGCGCGTTGATCCCAAATTTTTCCATGGCATCGACGATCTGTTTTTGCGGCGGATAATTTGCGATCAAGGCTGCGGAACAAGCGCCACCATTTCCCAGCGTGCGATAAAAATTTTCTCCGAAGCTCATACCCCCGCTGGTGGTACCGACGATGGCGATTTCAGGCTCGAAGTCCGGCGCGTGTTCGAGAAGTTCAGCCAATGCCGTCATGACCATGTAAGAAGCGCGATGTAAACGGCGCTCTTGCCGGCGCCGATTTGCGTTGCTCAACAATCGTCCATCATCAATCTGGGCAGCAGTCTTGCACCGTGTTTTTTCCACCGAAAAAGTGCTGACCGGCGTGACGCAGTCCCGTCCCTGCTGAAGGGACTGAAGCGTCTCTGTTAACCCGAATCCGAGGGGGCTGACGATGCCGCCAGCAACGATGGCGACGCGCCGGGGATTCTGCTCTTTGGATTTCATTATGGTATTTAGAACTGTAAACCTTTCTCTTTGTTGTTGCGTTTAAGCGGAAAAGCTCCTACTAAGGCGGCAAAGAAAACAGCGCTCGGGCAGTTGGTGAATTGTCAGTTGAGTTTATTCAGTGGCAGTTTGAAATCCGATAACCGGGAACAGTGACCTGGCGGCGTTTTCCAGAATAAACTCAAATGGGTACCAAGTTATACGTTGGAAATCTTTCGTTCAATACGACGGAAACCGACCTTCAGGATCTCTTCGCACAGGCTGGTGCTGTGCAGGATGTCATGCTTATGCAGGATAAATTCACAGGCAAGTCGCGTGGCTTCGCTTTTGTGACCATGGCGACGGAACAGGAAGCACAAAATGCCATTACCCAATTTAATGGCAAAACCGTGGAAGGTCGCGCATTGACCGTGAACGAAGCGCGTCCGCGCGAAGCTCGCCCGCAAGGAGGAGGCGGCGGCGGCGGCGGTTATGGCGGCCGCGGTGGCGGCGGCGGCGGCTATGGTCGCGGCGGTGGTGGCGGTGGCGGTGGTGGTTACGGCCGCGGCGATCGCGGATCCCGCTGACCCAAATTTGTATTCCATTGAGAAGCGCTCGCTTTCACAGGCCGGGCGCTTTTTGTTAATTCCTTTTCGTGAAGCGGCTGTAAGGTATCGATAATGCGATCTTAGTTTAAACATCAACCCAGGAGAGCTTATGGCGGAGAAGTCCACTGAGAATTCAACATCGAACGAACAACAACAATCGGACGAGAACATTACCATCCCGCCGATTTCCAAACCCGCCGCTGGCGCGGCCGCAGGCGCGGTGCTTGGCAGCGTTGGCGGTCCAGTGGGTGCGCTCGTGGGCGGCATGATCGGCGCAATTGCCGGTAAAGCAGCGGCGACGGGTCAGCCTATTGGCGCTACCGCAAAAAAAGCGATCGGTTTGCGCAATGCGCGCCGTTCGCGTTCGAAACCGAAACGCCCCGCCAGTGGGCGCAAGAAAGCATCCACATCTCGCAAGAAGACTAAGACTTCGCGGCGTCCTTCTGTGAAGACCCGCGGTAAGAGCAAAAGCGGTAAATCGAGCAGTCCGCGCCGCGCACGATCGGCGAAATCGCGTCGCGGTGGCAAGGCCAAAGTCCGTCGCACATCGGCGCGAAAGGCAAGGGGAAGTGGTGCGAAATCGGCCGCACGTTCTCGACGTGCCACGAAAAAGCGGCGCTAGAAAACTAGACGTCGCCCTCACCTCCCTCTTCTCCTCCGGGGAGAGGAGGCCACAGATCGGGGGTATCTTGGGAATCAGGGCGGGAGATCGTACGCGAAGCGCCAGGTGAAGGTTTTGCTTATGTTCTCGGTGCGGTTGTCGCCGGAAAATTGAAATGGGCAGGGCTGGATTCGAACCAGCGAAGGCGTAAAGCCAGCAGATTTACAGTCTGCCCCGTTTGGCCACTCCGGAACCTACCCTTTCGCGAGCGTTGATATAGGCTCGCGCTCAACCTGCTGCAAGTCTGCCCTTCGTCGTGGTAGCCTGCATAGCGTGCTTGGCGAGGACGGCCCGCCAATGCCCTCCTCGTTGTTATTAACACCGGCCTTTAAGCCGGTGGTGCGACACCCCACTATGCGACGAAAGCCGTTTCAACGGCTTTCATGTGGCCTCCAACGGAATCACCGGCCTGAAAGGCCGGTGTTAATGAGAATCGAAGCGACACCCGGCGCTCATGTCACCTTTCATTATTGGTCGTAAAATTCCGCGATTTTGTCGACCACAAATCGCTGCGCTTCGCGACTCAGTTCTGGATAAATTGGCAAAGCCAGTGTTTCCGCGGCCGCGCGTTCTGCTTCCGGAAAGTCGCCCTCCTTATGTTCCAAATAGAAAAAACATTCCTGCAAATGGAGCGGAACCGGGTAGTAAATCTCGCTTCCAATTTCGTTGCTGGCGAGATGCGCCTTCAACTCGTCCCGCGCTACGGCGCGAATGACAAACTGGTGATAGATGTGATGATTACCGGCGCGCTCCCGATATGGCTCGGCTGGAAGAATGATGGAATTTCCCAAATTGCGCCGGGAAAACTCACCGCGGTAAAAATCAGCGGCTGCGCGACGAGCTGCCGACCAATTGGCCAGATGCGGCAGTTTCACCTGAAGAATCGCCGCCTGCATTTCGTCGAGGCGAAAATTCCCGCCAATAAACCGATGATGATAGCGCGGTTCCATGCCGTGTTGGCGGCAAGTCCGTAAGCGAGTTGCGAGATTTTCCGCCAGACAAACGACGGCGCCCGCGTCACCTGCCGCCCCAAGATTTTTCGAAGGATAAAAGCTGAAACAACCCACATCGCCGATCGTGCCGGCCGATGCTGCTCCACCGCTTCGAGGGTATTCGGCGCCGATTGCCTGAGCGGCGTCTTCAATCACCAGCAATTTATGTTCGCGTGCGATGTCCATGATCGAGTCCATCTCGCAGCACAGCCCGAAAAGATGCACCGGAATAATCAAGCGAACGGCTTGTCGCTCACGTGTCATCAGGACGCCGTCCACCTGGCGACAATTTTTTTCAATGAACGATCGGATCGCTTCGGGTGAGATATTAAGAGTTTCCGCCTCGATATCGACAAAAAGCGGTGTCGCGCCGACCCGGGCGATACAGGCAGCGGTCGCGAAAAACGAATAGGGCGTCGTGATCACGGCATCACCCGGTCCGATTTCCAGTGCCATCAAACCTGCGAGTAACGCATCCGTTCCGGAGGAAACGCCGATAGCGAATTTTGCGCCGGTGTAATCGCAAAGTGCGCGTTCGAACTGCTCCACTTTCGGGCCGAGGATGAAACGTTGGCTTTGCAGTACTTCATCGATTTGCTGCCGAATCGGCGTGGCCAGGGCGCGATATTGTTCGCTTAGGTCGAGCAATGGCACCCGCATCGCGAGCAGAATCGCAGCTTCGCTTGGCGGTTCAACTACGAAGGGTTGCCTTGGTTACGGCGTCATTGACCAGGCCCCCTCACTGCCTTAAGATCGCGCGATGTCTCTCATTCGCGGGCTGTTCTGGCTCGTCCTATTTGTTTTTTTCACCTTCTCGTTCGTCGTGCTTTTTGAGTACGGCACCCATGATTTCACTAACGGTTTCAAACAAGAGGCCGAGCGGGTGAAGAATTTCGTCGTGGAAGCGGTAAGCAAGCCGAAAGCTTCGCCGTCTCCGGGCGCGAAGAAAAAATAGCGGCGACCGATATCTACCTTACGAACTCGATCGAGATTTCGCGATCGATATAACCGTGTTCGCGCGCTTCGCCAAGAAACCGGCGGATGGCCTCGCGTCCAACTTCGCCATAGTCACGGGTGAACTCGTTTACATACATTCCGATAAACTTTGATGCCAGGTCACTTCCCATGTCGCGCGCGTATGGCATGGAGTGTTGCACCGCTTCGGCACGATGGTTCAGGCCGAATTGGATGCTCTCTCGCAAAATCGCGGCCAGATCATGCTGAATTTCGCGCGGAATGTCCCTACGCAGAACATTGCCACCCAGTGGCAATGGCAGGCCCGATAAATCTTTCCACCATTCGCCCAGATCGATTATTTTTGTAAAACCGGACTGTGCATAAGTGAGCTGCCCTTCGTGAATGATTAGGCCGGCTTCTGCCCGGCCGCTCCGTACCGTCTCGAAGATTTGGTCGAAAGGCACGACGATGTATTTGAATTCGCCCAGGTAAAGCTGCAGCGCCAGGAACGCGCTCGTCATCATCCCCGGCACCGCGATTACCCGATTACGCAAGCATTCTCGAATATTTTCATTCGATGTTGGAGGTTCGCTGTTCGTTGTTCGATGTTTCTCAATCACCAGCGGGCCGTAGCCGTCGCCCATGCTCGCGCCGCATGGCAACAGTAAATATTTGTCCCCGAAGTAGGCGTAGGCATGAATCGAGACCGCAGAAATATGCAGCTCGCCGCGCATTGCCCGTTCGTTCAACGTCTGAATATCTTCGAGCTGGTGTTCGAAACGATAACCGCGCAAATCGATTTTGTTCGTTGCCATCGCATAAAACATGAAAGCATCGTCGGGATCCGGTGAATGCCCGAGAGTGAAGGTCTCGGTGAGGGTTGCGGCCATTCACGATGCTATGCGTGCTGCAGATTGTCGCAACGAGCTGTTTGCGTTGCGGAGTGGCTTCCGATAACCTCTGAGCGATGGCAAAAATGGCGCTCGGCAAAGGTCTCAGCGCACTCATCGCTGCCCAGCCGGCGCCGGCTCCAGGGATGGCGGCAGTCGATGATGCGGAAAAAATTCGGCGCGTCAGTCTCGATAGCATCACCCCAAGCCCATTGCAGCCGCGTAAGGATTTCGGCGCGGATGCGCTCTCGGAGTTGGTCGAATCGATTCGCCAACACGGAATCATTCAACCTCTGATTGTGCGGACGATTGATGGGCGTCACGAATTGATCGCCGGAGAACGGCGCTGGCGCGCCGCGCAGGAAGCGGGGCTGGGTGAAGTGCCCGTCATTATTCGGAGCGCGAGCGATCGCGATGTGCTCGAACTTTCGCTCATCGAAAATTTACAACGCACCGATCTGAATCCGATCGAAGAAGCGCAGGGTTACGCTCGTTTGGCAGGTGAATTTGGAATGCGGCAGGAAGAGATCGCGCAGAAGGTTGGCCGGAGCCGCGCGGCCGTGGCGAACGCGATGCGGCTGCTCGATTTGCACGCGCAAGTGCAAACGTGGTTGACCCAGGATTTGATCTCGGTCGGACACGCCAAAGTCTTGCTTGCGCTGAAAGCGCCGGAAGAACAATTGGCTGTCGCGGAAACGGTCCTAAGACGGAGTGCGACAGTGCGGGCGACGGAGCGGCTGGTTGCCCGTCAGTTGGGCCAAGCGAAACCGCGCCATCGTCGCCCCTCATCGGTGTCGGTGAACGCGAATGCGATTGAACATTTGCAATCGCGTTTGCAGGAGTATCTCGGGACACGCGTGGTTTTGCATCACGGCGAGAAACAAGGGCGAATCGAAATTGAATATTACGGTGCCGACGACTTGCAGCGCATTATGCAACTGATCGGACTTCCGCCAGAAAATTGAGTCGGCGGCATGCGCTCTACCCTCTCGCGGGCGCTCTTTCTCGCCACCTTCGCGATCCTATCGGGCCAGGGTTGCAGTCTGCGAAGCGCCCCGCTTTGGGAAAATTTTTCGGGCGAGCAAGCCTTTGCCCACGTCCAGCATCTCGTTGATCTCGGTCCCCGACCCGCCGGTTCGGAAGCGTTGGAGAAATCGCGACTTTATATCATCGAACAGTTGAAGTCTGCCGGTTGGACCGTAGCACGCTCTGAATTTTCCGACCAGACTCCGCGCGGGAAAGTGGCATTTGTAAATCTGATTGCACGCTTTGGAACCAGCGAAAAAAAAGAGGCAGCACAGTTCCTTCTTTGCTCTCACTACGACACCAAGACCTTCGACACGATTCGCTTTGTTGGAGCAAATGACGGCGGATCGAGCACTGGGTTGCTCATTGAAATGGCCCGGGTCCTGGCACTGAGCCCGGCCCTTGCTGCAAAGATCGAGCTTTTGTTCTTCGATGGCGAAGAGGCATTCGAAAACTTTACCGCCACCGATGGGCTCTACGGTAGCCGCCATTTTGCGCAAGAGCTGCGCGATTCGGGAAAAGCAAAATCTGTTCGCGGCGGAATCCTCTTCGATATGATCGGGGACAAATCGCTCGACGTAACGCTACCGTCTGATTCACCGGCTGACCTGACTCGCAACATTTTTGCCGCCGCCGATGCGCTCGGCCAACGTGCTCATTTTACCTATCTCGATCGCGGAATGACCGACGATCACACTCCCCTTAACGAGATCGGGATTCCGGTGATCGACCTGATCGATTTCGATTTTCCACCGTGGCACACTGCAGAGGATACGCTGGACAAAATCAGCGCTGAAAGTCTGGAAATCGTTGGGCGGGTCGCGCTCTACGATCTGGTGCAATTTGAATTGAAATGAA
>QHQU01000206.1 GCA_003219925.1 Verrucomicrobiota bacterium | reverse complement strand
ATTTTGTTTGGAGGGCAGGTCGGCAAAAGGACAAGTGCCGCGTTCCTCCGCGCGCATTTTTTTGTGCAGAGTGCTGAGTAATTTCGTGTCGAAACCGGTGCCGACTTTACCGGCAAAAAGCAATCGGTCCTTATCATAATAACCGACCAGCAAGGCGCCGAAATGTTTGCGCGCGCCTGCCGGCGGAGTGTAGCCGCCGATGACAAATTCCTGCTCGTTCACGCATTTCAATTTGATCCAAGCGCCGCTGCGGCGGCCGGGTTCGTAAACGGAATCGCGTTGCTTGCCGAGAAGACCCTCCAGGCCACGCCGTCTAATTTCCGGGAGCAGTGTTTCTGCTTCAGTCCCAAGCGCTCCCGAAAACCGAATGATGTCGCCCGAAGGCGGGACCAATCGCATCAGCACTTCTTTCCGCAGGGTCAGCGGGAGACCTGTCAAACTGCGGCCATTCAATTGCAAGATATCGAACACGTAAAATGCCAGCGGCGCATCTTTGCCATCAAGCTCGGCCCGCTGCAAAAGTTGAAACGACGAGCGCCCCTCTTCATCCATCGCGACGACTTCGCCGTCGACCACGCATTCATTGGCCTCAAAACCCGCAGCAGCGCGGGCGATTTCCGGGAAGCGATCGTTCAGCTTTTTTTCATTGCGTGAAACCAGTTGCACCGCGCGCCCGTCCCTGATCGCAAGAGCGCGGATGCCATCGAACTTCAATTCGTAGATCCAATCGCCTGCTGTTGGAGGGTGCTCGACCAGCTTCGGCTTCATTGGCTCGACGAAGCGCGGTCGCGCTTTGGGCAAATCCGATAAGGATAAATTTCCGGGGAGGTCGGATTGAAGAATTGTAGGGCGGCCGCTCCGGCTGCCACTTCTTGATTTCGGCAAGCGACGCGCTTGCCCTACAATTTTATTTTGGTCTTTTTTTTTAAGCGATGCGTCTCTCGCCACTTTTGCGATGCGCGCTTTGAACGAATCTTTTTTATCTAGACGATTGGATTGCCATTCCGCGTCTCGCGCCGAGGCGATTTGTTTCATCGTCCGGCCAGTTTTGACCGACTGATCGTCGCGCTTTTTCGAAATGGGTTTGACCCCCCCGGCAGTTTTCATCAGGAGCCATTGGTTTTTGCCGCCTTCTGCGCGGATGCGAATAAGGGCCCATTCGCCTTTGGCTTTTTCGCCATGTAAAATGACATGCAGTTTACCTTTACGCACTGCCTCCACAGGATCCCCCGGCGGCGTTAGTTCATAGGTGCCGCGGTCCCAGACCATCACGGTGCCACCACCATATTGGCCTTCGGGAATGATGCCCTCGAAGTCCGCGTAATCGATCGGATGATCTTCCACTTCAACCGCGAGATGTCTTTCCGCCTGCGCCCACGGTAATCCTTTGGGCACTGCCCATGACTTTAGAACGCCGTCCATTTCCAGCCGGAAATCGTAGTGCAAACGGCTGGCATCATGTTTTTGAATGATGAATCGATTGGCGCGTGTTTTTCGGCCGCGCGCTTTGCCCCCCCCAGCAGGCTCTGCCGTCTTCTTGAAATCGCGTTTGCGCTTGTACTCGACGAGCCCCATCACCGATCAATTTAACCGGGGATTACGCAGATGAAACGGATTTTGATTCCCAGTCGCGGGGCAGAGGATTATGCCGCGGCTTCAGATGCTGGCGCGACAGCGGCATCGTGGGCCAGTGCTTCGCCGACGAGGTAGCGCGTGAAGCGGCGAATAACAATGTTTTCGCCCAGTTCCGCGATTTTCGCGCTCACCAATTCCCTGATTGTTTGGTCGGGATTCTTGATGAATCCCTGCTCCAGCAAACAAACCGTGCTATAAAATTTCTCCAGTTTTCCGTCGACAATTTTGTTCATCACCGCTTCCGGTTTGCCTTTGACCTGCCCCTTATAAATTTCGCGCTCGGCTTCAATCAACGCTCCGGGCACATCGTCCCGGCTGACGTAGAGCGGATGCGCCGCCGCAATATGCAAGGTGATGTCCTTTACGAAAGCGCGGAAATTCTCGTTCTTGGCCACGAAATCGGTCTCGCAATTTACTTCCACCAGCACCCCCACTTTCCCCTGCAAATGAATGTAGGACGCGACAATTCCTTCCTTCGTTACGCGCGACGCTTTCTTGCTCGCGCTCGCGATGCCTTTTGTTCGCAAGATCACTTCCGCCTTGCCCAAGTCGCCGTTCGCCTCGGTCAATGCGCGTTTGCAATCCATCATCCCCGCGTTTGTTCGGTCGCGAAGTTCCTTAACGGTTTTGGGATCGATCTGCATGGTCAACATGTTAAATGGTTAAATCGTTACATCGTAAATCGGCAGAGCAGTCACGGATCGGGTCTTCGATTCACGTCCCGCCCTAGGCGGAGACCCCCGCCATCTCTGCCTGGGCGGCGACGGAAGAGTCGCCGCTGGCCGAGACAATCGCATCAACCAATTTCTGCAAAATCACGCGAATCGCCCGAATGGCATCGTCGTTGCCCGCAATCGGATAATCGATGATTTCCGGATCGGCGTTGGTATCGACTATCGCTACCGTTGGGATATTGAGCCGGCGCGCTTCGTTGACCGCGTTCTGCTCCCGGGTTGTGTCGACCACGACGAGCGCATCGGGCAGCTGCGCCATTTCCAGAATGCCGTCGAGGTTTCGGCGGAGTTTGGCGCCTTCGCGATTGAGCGCCGCGATCTCCTGTTTCCCCATTTTTTTGAACGCGGGCGATTTCTCGATTTCCTCGATGTATTTCAAGCGTCCGATACTTTTGCGAATCGTCGCCAGATTGGTCAGCGTTCCGCCAAGCCAGCGTTGATTGACATAAAATTGTCCGCAGGCCAGGGCCGCTTCTTTCACCGCCTGCTGCGCCTGTTTCTTGCAGCCAACGAACAGGATTTTCCCACCGCGCCGGGTCACTTCTTGCAGAAACTGGGTCGCGCGCTGCAATTGTTTTACCGTCTCATCAAGATTGATGATGTAGATCTGGTTTTTCTTCTCGAAAATGTAGGGCCGCATCTTCGGGTTCCAGCGCTTGGTCTGGTGCCCAAAATGCACGCCGGCCTCCAAAAGCTCCGGCACAAGTTCAGTCGTGTCTGCCATAGGGAAAATTAACGCGCCCGCCGACGGGCGAGCGGACGTGGAAGATGCCGTAAGGCTGCCTTGAAGGCAAACAGAATGTTCGCGTTTTGCGGCTGCCTTCCATTAACGCTAAAATCATAACCGAGCTTTTTGTCGTCCCGATGTTCGAGTACCTAGCAAACTAATCTTAGGTGTGATCCTCTCGAACGTCGTCCTGATCTGGCTCGTCTGCTGGCCTTTTAGATTTCAATCTCACGATCGAGGGAAATGGTTGTTTATGCTGTTTAAACTCGTCGCTGTTATATGCGTTGTCACTTTTGACCTACTGATCGGGTACGCCTTGGGAAAAGCGTCGCGGTTTTGATGTTTGGCACAGACGATCTCAGAGAACGCGCGAATTTGGTGAAATACTGCGGCGCAATCATTCCGGGTAGCGCACGCGTCTCGCGTGTTGGTGAAAGCGTCTCGCTTTCACGGACTTTCCTAAAGATTGTTTCGGCGAGACGCCGAAACCAACACGCGAGGACGCGTGCGCTACCCGGAGTCTCCATCGCGCGCCTGTTCGATCTTTCGGGCCAGCAACCAGCACAGATCGGACAAGCGATTGAGGTAGCGCAGGATCTCGATGTTGAAGGCCTTGTCGTCGTTGACCAACGCGGCGACGCGACGCTCGGCGCGGCGGCAGGTGGCGCGCGCGTTATCAAGCGCGGCCGAAGCGACCGAA
>QHQU01000205.1 GCA_003219925.1 Verrucomicrobiota bacterium | reverse complement strand
GGCACTGGCCGAGCATTTGAAACTAGCCGATGCGACAAACCAAGTGCGCGTTCTCGACCTCGCCTCGGGCTCGGGAATTTGGGGAATCGCCCTGGCGCAAAAATCGCCCCGAGTGCAAGTCACCGCGGTAGATTGGGTTGGCATGATTCCGACAACCAAACGCATCACGCAAAAATTTGGCGTAGGCGACCGTTTCAAATTTATTGGAGGTGACTTACTGAAAGCTGATTTCGGCGACGGCTACGACGTCGCAACTCTCGGTCATATTCTGCACAGCGAAGGCAGAGATCGCAGCCGCAAGCTGCTGAAGAAAACGGCTAGCGCGCTCAAATCAGGCGGCATCATTGCCATCGGCGAATGGCTGGTCAACGATGAACGGACCGAGCCACTGAATGGTTTGATGTTCGCCGTCAACATGCTGGTCAATACCGAGAGCGGCGACACTTTTTCCTTCAATGAGATCAAGCGCTGGCTCGACGAAGCTGGGTTTAAAAATGCGCGCACGCTCGAAGCGCCCGGGCCATCCCCGCTGGTGCTGGCGACGAAATCGTAATGATCGACACGGGAAGGAATCGGCTTCTCACTGAGCGAGAAGGCTGCTTTGATTCAAACGTGAAGAAGGCAAAGACAAAGGGCAAGAAAGGCTCGGTGCGAGGCAACGTCGAACGCCGCGTCCGGTATCAGAAAGCGGCGATTCGCAGCAGTGCTTTCACCCGGGCCCTGCTTAATGCAGGCACGATCGTGGGCGATCCGGATCGGCTGCGCGCACTTTTTGAAGAAGCCGCCCAAAAAGTGGCTTCGATTCCGAAAGAGCCATTCAAAGATTCATGGCCTTATTTACAAGCGATGCTGCGGCTGATCCGGGCCTATTTTCGCGGCGAATACCGGAACGTTTCGCAGGACGCTCTCGTCTTTATCGTCGCCGCAGTCAGCTATCTGGTCGATCCGTTCGATCTTATTCCCGATGAAGTTCCTTTCCTTGGTTTTCTCGATGACGCCACCGTCGTCGCTTTCGCCGTCGCGCGAACACGCGCGTCGCTCGACGATTTCATGACCTGGGAGACGACCGCGCTGTGACTGCGGTGAGCGTCAGTCACAACTCCCGCGGAGCGCCAGGCTGCCGGGGAGCGCGCGCGTCTCGCGTGCTGGCGATCGCGTCTCGCGATCGCGGACTTTCTGGAAAGATTGTTTCGGCGAGACGCCGAAAGTCCGAGCCGGACTGGCATTGCACGCGAGACGCGTGCGCTGCCCAGAATCAAATTCGGACCTATAACATCGTACCGATGTGGCGCGTTTTCCAATCCGCGGAATTCGCGGCGAAACCTTAAACCAAGAGCAGCGCCGGATTTTCGAGCAAGTGGCGGAGCTCTTTGAGATAGACCGCGCCGAGCGCGCCGTCGATAACCCGATGGTCGCAGCTCATCCAGATCGACATGCGATGACCGATAACGACCTGATCGCAATTATCGATTACCGGCATTTTGTTGATTTTGCCGAGGGCGAGAATGAAGCCTTGTGGTGGATTAATGATGGCGGAAAAACTGTCGATCCCCATGCCACCGAGATTTGAGACCGTAAAACTTCCGCCCTGAAATTCTTCCGGTTTCATGCGTTTGTTGCGGGCACGATTGGCCAGATCCTTGGCCAGCTCGCTGATTTCCCGCAGCGATTTGTCCTGCGCGGCGCGAATCACCGGCGTGAGCAATCCGTCTTCAATCGCTACGGCGATGCCAAGATCGACATCCGCATACTGCACGATCGCATCGATATCGAACGATGCGTTGACCTTTGGAACTTTCACGGCCGCCATCACCGCCGCTTTCAAAACGAAATCGTTCACCGTGATCTTCGATGTGTCCGAATCTTCCCCGCCCGATTTTAATTCTGCGCGCGCTTCCATGAGCGGGCCGGCGTCGATATCGATGTTGAGATAGAAATGGGGGACCGGCGCTTTGCTTTGCACCAGACGTTCGGCAATACCTTTGCGCATTCCGGAAAGTTGAATGCGAGACCCGGGACCGGGCTTGGGCGCGGCTGGCCGAGGGGGCTGCGTTTGGCCGCGGTTAGCGACCGCGGCTACAGCTTTTGCGGCAGCGCGCACGTCAGTCTCGGTTACGCGGCCTTCCGGGCCGGTTCCTTTCACGCTGCCAAGGTCGACGCCGAGCTCAGCCGCGATCCGTCGCGCCACTGGAGATGCTTTCACCCGCGCTTCCGATTCTTGCAGCGGCGGCCGTGCCGGCCGCTCTGGCTCGGCTCTCGTCTCGCGAGACTCCGATGCGGGCGACACGCCCGCCTCTACATCTTTTTGCGGCGGCGCAGTTTCTTTTTCTTCTGCTTTAGTCGATGCAGCCTTTTCCGTTTGGGCTTGTTCCTTTTTTGGTTTTTCGGGTTTCTTTGCTTCTTTCTCTGGCGGCTCTTCTTTTTTTTCTTTTTTCTCAGGCGCTTTCTTCTCTTCCTTGGGCGCGGCTTCGCCTTCCTCGCCGATGAAGGCAATCCGTTGGCCGACGTCAACCTTGCCGCCCTCTTCCACGTAAATTTCGGTGAGCGTTCCATCCTCGGGCGATTCCCATTCCATCGTCGCCTTGTCGGTTTCGATTTCAGCAATGACGTCGCCGGCCGAGACTTTATCGCCCTTCTTCTTTTTCCACGCGACGAGCGTCCCCTCCGTCATCGTGTCGCTCAATTTGGGCATCTGGATTTCAGGCATGTGGAAACGAGTTAACCTCTTTTACGCATAACAAACTTTTTTGACCGCGGCGACGAGCTTCTCCTTGTTCGGCAAAACTGCTTTCTCCAGTCGTTCGTTGTATGGCATGGGCACATCTTCCTGCGAGACGCGCACAATCGGGGCGTCGAGCTCGTCGAAAATGTTCTTTTGAATCCGATAACAAACTTCCGCGCCCACCCCACAGAATGGCCGGTCCTGTTCCACAATCACCACCCGATGCGTTTTCGCGACTGAATCGTAAATCGCGCGTTCATCGAGCGGTTTTATCGAACGCAAATCGAGCACTTCCACGCTGATGTCCTCGTCCTCAAACTTCTCCGCCACCGCGAGAGCGAGCGGCACCGTTTGCGCATAACAAACCACCGTCACGTCGGAGCCTTCGCGTTTGACCTCCGCTTCGCCCAGCGGGATGAGCAATTCCGTTTCCGCCGGCTCGATCATCCCTTTCGAGCTGTAGAGCAATTCGGCTTCAAGAACCAGCACCGGATTGTTATCGCGCACCGCGGTCTTCAAAAGGCCTTTAGCGTCGCGCGGGGTTGCCGGCGTGCAAACCTTGAGCCCCGGGACGTTGGCATACAAACATTCGGTGGCATGCGAATGGGTCGCACCGAGCTGATGCGCCGGACCGTTCGGTCCACGGAAAGTGATCGGGATGTTGAACTGGCCGCCGCTCATCGTCAGCATGTTGGGAGCGTTGTTCACCACCTGATCAAACGCGACGAACGAAAAACTGAAGGTCATGAATTCGATGATCGGACGCAATCCGACCATGGCGGCACCGACACCGAGGCCGGCAAATCCATTTTCGGAAATAGGCGTGTCGATAATTCGCTTGGGGCCGAAGCGTTCGAGCAAGCCCTGTGAAACCTTGTAGGCGCCGTTGTATTCCGCCACTTCTTCACCCATGAGAAAGACGTTCGGATCGCGCTCCAATTCTTCCGCCAGCGCCTCATTCAACGCCTGGCGATAGGTGATCTCGCGCATGCTGTCGCTCATGGGGCGTAAGTGTAATCGTGAAGTTTCTCGAGCGGCGGTTCGGGGCTTTGCTCGGCAAACTTTACACTGTCGAGCGCGATCCGTTTCGCTTCCTTGTCCAGCTCATCAAATTTTTCGTTCGTCAGTTTTCCTTCGCGCGTCAGTTGCGCGCGCAACCGCGTAATCGGGTCGTCCAGACGAT
>QHQU01000204.1 GCA_003219925.1 Verrucomicrobiota bacterium | reverse complement strand
TTCGGCCTATGGTTATCCGATTGGTGGCGAGCGCATGTCGGTCACTACCGGGATCGTTTCGCGAATTGATTTCCAGCTCTACACCCATTCGTCGATCGACCAGCATCTTGCCATTCAGATCAGCGCGCAGATCAATCCTGGAAATAGCGGCGGACCGGTCATGCAAAATGGCAAGGTAATCGGAGTCGCCTTTCAAGGTTACAGCGGCGATGTCGCGCAAGGGGTCGCCTACATGATACCGACCCCAGTAATTCGCCGTTTCCTTACCGACATCAAGGACGGACACTACGATAAGTATGTCGATCTCGGCTTGACCCCTGGCAACCTGCAAAACCCGGCACAGCGGCGCTATTTCGGACTGCCGGACGATGGTCGAGGAGTAGTTGTTCGAACCGTGATTGAAGCCGGTCCAGTGGGAAAGGTTCTTAAAGAGGGCGACGTTTTGCTTTCAATCGATGATCACGCCATTGCCAGCGATGGCTTTGTCGAACTCGAAGGCGAGCGAGTGGAGATGCCCGAAGTAGTCGAGCGCAAATTCAAAGGCGACAAAGTAACGTTTGAAATCGTGCGTGAAAAGAAGCCGATGAAGCTGACGATTGTGTTGGATACAGTCTGGCCCTATCAAATGCAGGCTCATCATTACGATACCCGACCTCGTTATATCGTTTACGGTGGTTTAATCTTTCAGCCATTATCGCTCGACCTACTGGATGCCTTTCAGATCAGCGATCCACGCGTCCGCCATTATTTCGATTACTTTATTTTGGAGCAAATCTACCTCCAGCATCCGGATGTAATCGTGTTAACAAATATCCTGCCCGATCCAACCAACACTTATCTCGGACCTTACCGGTCCAGCATCATCGATGAAGTAAATGGAAAGAAGATTGGAACCCTGAACGATCTTGCTCAAGCTTTCGCCGAGGCGCCCGATCGTTTTGTAATCAAAATGATTGGTGACGGGCCGCCGCTGGTTCTTGATCGCAAGGAAGTAGAAAGTGCGCGTGAACGTATCCGCACGCGCTACAATGTAATCAAGGAACAGAACCTCGATGAACAGCCGGTGGCGGCGCAGGCGACAGTTAAATCCGAGGAGCCACGTTCTTAGTATGCGGACGAGACACGCCTTGCTCATCGCCATTGTCCTGCTTGGCGGCACCGCCACGCTTTGGGCAAAAAAAGCATCGACCACTCAGGCAGTGCAACCGCGCCAACTCTCGCTCCTACGTGTCAATGTTACCGGGCAGGGATACGATTATTTCCGTCCGTGGCAAAAGCGCGCGCCCTTTTCCAAACGCGCGTTAGGGGCCGTTCTTTCCCAAGGCCGTGTTCTTGTTACCGCCGATTTAGTGGCTAACCAGAATTATGTGGAGCTGGAACGGGCCGAATCCGGTGAAAAGATCGCAGCATCGGTTGAGGTGGTGGATTACGAGGCAAATCTCGCGCTCCTGCAACCGCAGGACAAAAAATTCCTCGATGGCCTCGCCCCCTTGGAACTCGCGACCGACACTATTGTCGGGGATCGAGTCGCCGCTCTCCAACTCGAACAAACCGGAGCTCTGGTTGTGACCGACGGCCTGGTCACTGCTGTTCAGGTGATGCGTTATCCCGTTGAAGTCGGTGAGTTCCTGACCTATCGCCTCAGTATCGCGCTTCAGTATCGCGACAATAGCTACACCGTGCCCTTGGTTAAAAATAACAAGCTCGCGGGACTCTTACTGCGATACGATCCACGTTCGCAGCTAATGGATGCAATTCCCGCTCCCATTATTGCGCATTTTCTCAAGGAAGCGGCCAAGCCAAAGTACGAAGGGTTTCCCACCGTCGGTTTTGATTATTTTCCAACACGCGACCCGCAACTGCGCAAGTACGCTGGCGAAACGGAAAATGGCGGCGGCGTTTACGTTAGGGGGATCGAGCCGGGGAGCGCGGTGGAGAAAGCCGGCCTGCAAGAGGGCGATATTCTAACCGCCGTTGGCAACTTCGATGTTGATCAAAATGGTAACTACGTTGATCCTCTTTATAAGAAGCTCGACTTTACTAATCTCCTGACCACGCGCGCCTTTGCCGGCGACAAGGTACCGCTGAAGATTCATCGACAGGGTAAACCGATGCAGCTCGATGTCACAATGGAGCATCGGGCGCCCGACGAATACATCATTTCACCCTACTCGCGCGATGAGGCGCCAAAATATTACATTCTCGGTGGATTGATCTTTCAAGAGTTGTCCCGTCAATATCTCCGAGAATGGGGACCGAATTGGTTGAAGGAAGCGCCACAACGCTTCGTCTATCTCGACCATTTTCAGTGGGAACTATTTCCCGAAGGTCATCGCCATGTCGTCGTGCTAAGTCAGGTCCTTCCTGTGAACGGAACGATCGGTTATGAAGACTTCGGATACCTGACGGTAACGAAAGTCAACGGGAAAGACATTCACTCCCTTGATGACCTGGCCGACGCGGTGAAACAGCCGCTCGATGGCTTTGATCGAATCGAAACCGAGGAAGATCCAAAAGTAATTCCATTGGACGTGGCGCAGGCGCAAAATGACGAACCGACCTTGCGCGAAAACTACGGTATCCCTGCGCTGCAGCGGCTGAAATAGCTCGCGTTTTATCGCCGCAAAAAAGCACTGACCTCGCTGGTATAGGTGCTGAAAGGATCGCTCATGACTAAGATGTCCTGCGGTCCCGAGGCAATCGAATCCCAGTTGATGACGTAGGGTAATTCCGAATCACGGAACCAGGCGACTGCTTGGGAACGACCCGCCGCCCTCGAATTGGCCGGTGGTCGATAGCTGGCATTCTTGATCCGAACACTTTGGTTCCAATCGGTAATCCGTTTGCCCGCTTTCACCTGAAAGAAAAGGCCACGCGACGGATCGATGTTGTGATATTCCAGATCGAGACTGAGCAACCACGGATCATCCCAAGAAAGGGACTCCGCTTCCGCGAACTTCTCCAACAGCCATCGCTTTGTAATCCAATCGACACCGCCGATAAGCGCGTTTGGGTTGGTTGCAAAGGAGTCGAGAACAAAACTCCAACTCTCAAGTAGCCAATCAATCTCCGCGTCTCGCCCTTGCAGATACTTTCCGGCGGCCTCGAGGAAGCGCCATTGGATTTCGAGTGCCCCGGCAGTTTTGCCATTTTCCAGTTCCACTGGCCATGGGCCATCAGGTTGATGCGAAACCTCTCGCGTCGCCACGACCGCATCTTGTAAAATCAAACCACGCGGGAACTTGTCTTCTTCAAGTAAAGTTAAAATGCAGGCAGTCGTTCCCACTTTCAATGCGGTAGCAAAAGGACTCATGTTCGAGTCGCCAATTAACAGATGTAACCGCCGGAACTTGCGATAGTCTGCCAGCGGTTCATCCCGCGCATTAATGATGGCGCGATTAAATTGCACCC